>NZ_PNGD01000009.1:118401-125000 GCF_002871495.1 Streptococcus sp. UMB0029 | reverse complement strand
CTCAAACGTCTCACACTTAATTCCACCATAAAAATCCGTTTTAGACTAATTTCCACTTTGGTCAGGCAAGTGGAAGTTACTTTGAGAAGTTAGCATAGGAGAATTTTTTCATCTTTTTTTGTCAAGTAACTTTACTTTACAAAAAAAATGTGTTATCCTAGTATGGTTGATGAAAATCAGTAGATTGAATCGAATATAAATACCTAAAGGAGAAATCAAAATGGCAGTACCTGCACGTCGCACTTCAAAAGCGAAGAAAAACAAACGTCGTACACACTACAAAGTAACAGCTCCATCTGTAAACTTTGACGAAACTACTGGAGATTACTCACGTTCTCACCGTGTATCACTTAAAGGATACTACAAAGGACGTAAAATCGCTAAAGCTGCATCAGCTGAATAATAGAAGGGAGATACCATGCGCGTAAATATTACACTTGAACACAAAGAATCTGGTGAACGCTTGTACCTTACTTCTAAAAACAAACGTAACACTCCAGACCGTCTTCAATTGAAGAAATACTCACCAAAACTTCGCAAACACGTTGTGTTTACAGAAGTGAAATAATCATACCTAACTCAAAACGCCTTACTGGGCGTTTTTTGCTTTATTAGCTGGCAATCTATAACTTTTCAGGAGAGATTTATGACATTTTATCTTTGGATGTTTCCTCTACTTTTTATCTTTCACGATATGGAAGAAATTATCGGTCTTGTCCCTTGGATTCTTCTCAACGAAACCTTGCTGGCTCAAAAGGCTCCTGCTATTCTCAAGATTCACAAAGGAATTACAACAGAGGGATTTGCCCTTGCTGTTTTTGAGGAGTTTATTCTTGTCTTATCCATCACTTTATTAGCGTATTTTAGTCACTCTAGAGCGCTCGAATTGGTTTGGTTAGGAGGATTTGTGGCCTTTGCACTTCATCTCTTGCTCCATATTGGACAATCAATTCTTCTCCGCAAGTATATCCCTGCTCTGATTACTTCTACCATTTGTTTTCCTATCAGTGCTTATTTGATTACAGACATCGTGCATTTATGGCGAGTTTCGGCTAGCGAATTTTTCCTATTTTCACTGGTCGGTTCAGGCATCGTCTTCATCAATCTCCCCTTTGCTCTCTGGCTCGGGAAAAAATATTCCGCCTGGCTTGCCCACAAAAACGAATAAAATCCCCTGCGAATCTACATTACAGGGGGCTTGTGTGTTATTCTTGAACTTCTTTCTGGGCGGCCTTGCCTTGGTCTAGAAGGGCTTGGACGATTTTTTCATCGCGTAGCTTGATAGAGTCGTTGATTACTTCTGCAGACTTGACGATGGTTGTTTCTAGTTGGGCACATTTTGGGCGCTCCAATTCAATGGCAGCAACGATACCTTGGTTTTGTGCGACGCTATCAAAACAAAAGCTTGAAATATCGGAGGGGGTGTGTTAGAATGAAAGCATAAAGGGAAAATAATGCTTCTAGCATATATAACTAAAAAAGCCCCACCGTGCCACCGATGGGGTTTTTTGCTACCCTCTAAAAGGGTTAAATGCTACTTGCTACGTCTCTTTATCCATAGCTTGAAAAGCTCAGATAGTAAGTTAACAAGTAACGGAGCTAGAAAAAGGGAAAATAACTCTAGCATATATAACACCTCCCTTCCTTAAAGTGAGGGGGCCAAAATATTATATCATACCATATTTATATCATCAACATCGCATCATTCTTGGAATAGATAGACTTAGATACACCAATAACCTTACTAGCAAATCTCTATACAAACTCAGAAATCAAGCTTTTAAGACAAAGCAAAAAGCCCCTAGATTCATAGCTAAGGGCTGATTGACTTGCAAGGATAGGCAGGACTGTCGGGGCTCCTGCATTTCTCGACCCACTATAAGTGGCGCGTTGGTGACAGATTCTCAACCTCTATCTTCTTATCTTCATTATATCACTTTTTTCTCAACTTTCAATCTGTGCATCTGAATTTATTGTCTATCTTTTTCTCTAGTGTCCTTCAACCATATTGTACTTCAACCTCACTCATGATTTCCAGCAAAGTTTTCCCGTTAATCTGTAAAGAAATTAACTCACCAAAAGATACCACTTTATATTCATTATCTCCAAGTACGACTACAATGTCATAAACAGAATTAGGAAAAATACCACATACTTGACCCTTATAATCAAAAGAAGCGTCCCAACCATTGTCATACAATGCTCGTAAATCATCTAATATCGCCATAATATATCTTGATTTTCCTATATAAGATATTCCACAACTTATCCAAAGCCATACGAAAACTTATCTGGCAATTCTTTTCCTAACTTAATACTTTTAGTCAAAGTATCTTTGACAAACGAAGTAAATTGTCCTAAATCATCTCCAACATAGCTATATTCCAAAGTAGTTTTATCGATAGTTGCAATTCCTCTACAAGCTCCACTCACAATAGAATACTGCCTCTTAGACGAGCTATCTTCTATTTTGTACATCGTAATAATTTGTTTATCAATCTTTATCATTTTCTATTTAGTGTAAAATAAGGCACTGGAATTATTCTTGACTCTCAAAAATATAATTGCAACAAGGTATCGAAATCGTCTTCGAAAACATTTTGACTATTTTGCTTTATTTGCTCAATGATTTTATCCTTTTTATCTCTGTCCAAAGGGAGTGTTTCAAACGCTTCTTCTTTTACTAAGAATTCGCCATTTTCTCCCTGGAATTCTTTTGTAATTTTTCTAATATGACTCTCGAAATCGATAGATTGAAGTTCTTCGTCGTTGATGTTATCTTCAATCGCATCTAGCAACAAACTGATTGAAATTTTAATCATCTTTAAATACCTTTATTTTCTATTAGCCCTTATATGTCTTTTATCACAAACACCATATTATTGCTACAATTTCTATCGATCCATTAAGCTTCGCTATCCGATCTCCTAAATACCGCCTCTATATTCATCAAGTCGTCCTCAGTGTAGTCAATCGCAAATGTATCTATTTCTAAGATCGATTTAGATGGAGTTGATTGAATCATAGGGACACTACGTACCCTATACTCTTTTTCTCCAATTCTAACAAACTGATTGATTTTCAAATCTGAAAAATCAGGATTCTCAACATTAATAGAAACAAGACGATGCGCTATTCTATAAACATCAATTATCTCGTTTTTCATGTTTAACTTATCCATAATTATTATTTTAATACTTATGTTCTTGGTAATCAAAACCTATTTTAGATTTAATACTATCAAATAAATCTAAAATAGATTGTGGAGTGTCTTTCTTAAATGATACAGTAGGTTTATCCTGGTCTGGATAAACTTGGTCAACCCACTCATGAATTTGATTATAAAAAATCAACAGCTCTTTGCTTGGTGGTATCATCATATCTAGAACGAAACCTCCTTTACTTTAACTTCATTATAAACTTTCCTATTCTAATATTCAATCAACAAGAGACCATTACGATAGCTTTTTAGAAAATGGTAAGTATCCTTTGCTGTCTCTTTAATTCTTCTTAGTCGTCGTTAAAGCACCCTAAAGTGCTTGATTTATCCAAACAAAAACACCTTCCTATAGCAATGTCATTAAGTTAGTGATCTAACTACTTGAATAGGAGGCGTGATTGAGGTTATCAAAGTGATTCTCTATCCTATCTTCTATTTTTTTGCATGACAAATAAAGGTTTTTTCACCCTATTTTTTGAGATTTATGTTACTCTATAGATGAAATCAACTATCGATTGGGCCTTTATCTTTCTTGGATATTTTCGATTCGGTCGAATAATAGATAACTGTTTCTTGAGGTAGTTTTTCAACTGGAGGGAAGAAAGGGAAACGTTAAAAAACAAACGGCAGGCATAAGCCGCATCTGAGAAGCACACTTTATATCTTTGTTTTTTACGACTACTGTCGATGGCAACTTGCGAGGTTACCCAACGACAAAAGTTAAAATTTGTAAAGCGGGCAAAGATTTCTTGGAGAATCCCTTCCTTCTTTTTTGCATGAAAATTGACCAAGCCAACACTGTATTTCAGGTCACGAAAACTAGTCTCTATGCCCCATCTACTGGCGTAGAGATTTTTTAATTGTTGGACTGAATAGTCTGTATTCGTCACTAAAGTTTCGTATTTTCCTTCTTCCACTTCTAAACGCACCATACGAAAAGGGAGTTCATAGAGTGTTACAGGGTCTTGTTTTTGACTTGTTTCTGGAAGAAAATCAAAAGTAGAATTGTGTGGAATAAAATGATAGTCATTGGGACAGTCACGATAAAGTTTTTTGAGCTGATTGGTTTGCTTTCGTGATAATTTTAGAGAAAAGTTTTGATCAAAACACTCTGTATTTGGCAAGTTGAAGGAGGAACGCATGGATTGTTTTCCATCTCGAATACGGATGATATAAAGCCATCCTTTTTCTTGAAAATGAGCCATAAGATTATAACTTTCATAGCCTCTATCCATGATAACAAGAGCTTTCTCGAAAGGGAGAAGCCTCCATCATCTGAATCAGAGCTAAGCGCTCATGTTGCCTATGTTTGTCTTGAATAGAAACATCTCTATACACTCCAGTCGTCAAGTCGTATAGGGCATTTATGTGTATGAGATTATAGGATTTAACATCCGTTTTGGTTTGGATAGAGGTTTCTGTATTCATGGGATTTCGAGGAATACAGATATCACTCCCATCTGCAGCGAATATTGGAAGATTGGTGTTAAGTGGAATAGGTGCTGTAAATTCTTTAAATAGGGTATAGAAAGCCTCAGGTTTTATTTGATAGCGTCTTTGAACAAAGGCTGAATTTGAAACTGTCAGTCTGGCATCTAGTAATTCTTTTGACAGTGATTTCCCGCCCATTCCCAGAATTGTACGAATCATGGTTTCTAGTGATAACCTTCTTTTACGAGTAAAGGCCTGTTCATCTTGTTTGACGAACTCAACTTTTTGACCAAGGATACTCTGAATACTCTTATTCAAGTGGGCTTTAATCTGTTTTATCATGGGAAATATCTCCTTAACTATAGTTTATCACATAAAAAAGAAACCCAAATACAGAATTATATTTGAATTTCTTAACTTAATGACATTGCTTCCTATAGGCGCTATTTTTTCTTGAACAAGCGGATGTAGTCCTGTTTGCTATGAATAATATCTGATACAAAGACAGCTTTTCTGTCCTCTAAAATATGATAGAAGGCTAGGTAATCGCCTAAAATGATGCATCGAGTTTTGTGAGGTGGGTATATAATACCTCCTACTCTTTCGTCAGCATCAAATCCTGCTTCTGGGAAAACTTCAAGACGTTCCAAACCATAAAGAATATTCTTAACTGTGTTTGCTCCTGCCTGTTCTGAAAAGTAGTTAGCTGAGATATAATCTTTAATACCTCTTAGCTGTTCTTGTACCGTTTCGGAGATAATAAGGCTATATGAGTTCTCGTTAAATTCCAAGGTTAGCCCTCACTTCATCAAGACTGTAAGTTCTTCCATGTTCTAAATCTTCAAAGCTACGGGCAATTTCAGCACGCAACCCTGATAGAAGTTCTTCTCTTTCTTTGTCTACTTGAGTGTCAAATGGCAAGGCTTTATTTTCTACAATGTGTTCTAAAAACAAGTTAAAACTGGCTGTCATATCAAGATTTTGCGCTGTGATAATAGCTTTAGCTTTCTCTAACAAGTCTCTGTTAGTCTTAAAGTTTACCTGTGTGTTTTTTTCTAAAACATTCATAGTAGTATCTC
Source organism: Streptococcus sp. UMB0029 (assembly GCF_002871495.1). GTDB lineage: Bacteria > Bacillota > Bacilli > Lactobacillales > Streptococcaceae > Streptococcus. The sequence continues at coordinate 119,270 of NZ_PNGD01000009.1, read as the reverse complement.
CTTTTAGACTATTATATCACTTTAAACTATACAGGTCTAGTCGCGTATAGATACTTATAGCTGTATGCTTAAAAGCTATAAAAAAGCACTAAGGGAAAACGCCCCAAAGTGCTTAATATCAAGGCTCTAAAGCCTATCTGATTCAATAAAATATTACAACATTTTATTGTAGAATTCAACGACAAGTGCTTCGTTGATTTCTGGGTTGATTTCATCGCGTTCTGGCAAGCGAGTCAATGAACCTTCCAATTTTTCAGCGTCGAATGATACGAATGCTGGGCGTCCAAGAGTAGCTTCTACTGCTTCAAGGATAGCTGGAACTTTCAATGATTTTTCACGAACTGAGATCACTTGACCTGGAGTTACGCGGTATGATGGGATATCAACGCGTTTTCCATCAACAAGGATGTGACCGTGGTTTACGAATTGACGAGCTTGACGACGAGTAGTCGCAAGACCAAGACGGTAAACAACGTTATCCAAACGACGTTCCAAAAGAAGCATGAAGTTGAAACCTAGGATTCCGCCTTTGATTTTTGTAGCTTGTACGAATAAGTTACGGAATTGTTTTTCACCTACACCGTAAGTGAAACGAAGTTTTTGTTTTTCAGCCAATTGCAAACCGTATTCTGACAATTTAGAACGGTTGTTTGGTCCGTGTTGTCCTGGTACGTAGTTACGACGTGCCAATTCTTTACCTGTACCTGTAAGTGAAAGGCCAAGGCGACGAGCTTGTTTCCAAGATGGTCCTGTATAACGTGACATGTGAATGTCCTCCTGATATAAATAATATTTCGGTGGAAATAGTCACTTAGAAAGCCCTGATTCGTGCAGATGCCCTTCGCCTAAACAGCCAAGGTTACTTATCA
>NZ_PNGD01000009.1:46287-118181 GCF_002871495.1 Streptococcus sp. UMB0029 | reverse complement strand
TTCATGCTTTCCTGCTGATATTTCACACAAAATCCATTTTACCATGAATAGCTGGATTTGTAAAGGGGTTTTAAGCTTTATTTTCATTGCCAGAGAGGCTAAGAAGGAGAGTAAAGGTGCTTCCCAGTCCGTACTGGCTGGTAACTGTGATTTCTCCACCCAATTGATGGGCCAATTCACGCGCAATCGCAAGTCCTAAGCCATGACCACCTGTTTTCATGTTACGCGAAGTTTCTACACGATAAAGGCGTTTGAAAATTTTCTCCAAATCCTCTGGGGCAATGCCCTGTCCCTCATCCGTTACACTGATTGAAAGCTGGTTTTTCTCCAGCTTAGCTAGCACCTCCAGCTTGGTTCCTGGAGCTGAGTATTTAAAAGCGTTATTGACCAGATTCACCAAGATACGAGAAAGTTTGGCATAATCTCCCTCAATCCGAGCAGACTCTGGGATTACCTGCAAGTGAACATCTCGCTCCTCCTGCTCAATCAAGAATTGAAATTCACTCATGCACTCAATCAAGAGCTGGTCCAGAAAAATGCTGTCTTTACTAGTCGTCTCCGCCTGATTTCTAGCTGTGTTTAGGGTCAAAAAATTCAACTCCTCAACCAGTTTATTGAGTCTTTCTGTCTGGCGTCCAATGGTTGCTAGATAATGGGCTTGTTCTCCCTCCTTGATAACCCCGTCCAAAATTCCTTCTACCGTCGCTTGAATCGAAGTGATGGGGGTCTTGATATCATGCGAAAGTTGGGCAATCATCAAGCCCTTTTCACGTTCGCTTTCTTCCAAGGAATCAAAGGTGGCCTGCAAATCATGGGACATTTCATTGAAAGCTTGGCCTAATTGCTGAAATTCTACAGGGCCTTGAACCTCCAGATTTGATGGAAAATCCTTGTCCGCTACCCGCTTGGCATGTTCCTTGAGTTTGCCCAATGAAGTAAAGACAGGCGATAGGAGAAAGAGACTAATCCCAGCACCGATAAAACTAGCCACGAGAGTCATACCCACTAGGAAATAAATTTCTCTTTCTTCAATTAACATTCGCTGGATGGCCCAAAAAACCACGATAATCGTTAGGAGTGTTGAAATGACATACCCCACTAAAATATAACTTTTTAATTTCATTGACTACCTCGTGCTTTCTCAATTTTGTAGCCCAAACCCCAGACGGTTTTGATGGTCGGTGTTTCTGCACTAGCATGTTTAGCCAACTCCTGTCGAAGAGCATGAATATGAACATTCAAGGTATTGGTGTCATCCACATAGTCTTCTTGCCAGACCTTTTCATAGAGGTCTGTCTTAGAGAAAACCCGCTCTGGATTGCTGGCTAAAAGCCATAGAAGTTCGAAGGATTTGACGGTCAAATCAAGCGCCACATCTCCAACTTGGACCTCATGGCTACCGTGATTCATCCGTAAATCCCCGAGACTGATGACTTCTGTCTCACCTCCACGATGAAGGCGACGTAAGATATTGTGGACACGCAAAACCAGCTCACGAGGGCTAAAGGGCTTGGCAATAAAGTCATCTGCCCCTAAGCTCAGGCCATAAATCTTATCCTGCTCACTGGTCTTAGCCGTGATAAAGAGAAAAGGCTGATCCGGAGATTGATACTGGACTTCGCTAATCAAATCATAACCATCCATCCGAGGCATCATGATATCTGTAATAATCAAATCAATCGGTTTTCGCTTGAAGATTTCTAAGGCCTCTACCCCATCATGAGCTACCAAAACCTGATATCCTGCCTGAACCAGATAACGTTGATGAATATCTGTGATTTCTACCTCGTCGTAAACGAGTAAAATTGTCTTTCCCATCTGTCTCTCCTTTGAAAAAACAGTGCTATACCACAATAGTATAACACTATTTTTATCTCTTTACGAACATTCTAATCGCTATCTGGATTTTTCAAATCCTAGATAGAAGGTCTGTAGCTAGACTAGTCATTTTCCTCTTTTTTAGCTTTCAAACCGAGGCCACCTAGCAGTCCTGCCAAGGCGAGTCCAAAGAATCCAAGAGTAGCCATTGATGTTTGAGCTTCACCAGTATATGGAAGCATGTCTTTTTGCCCTTTCATTTGATCAGCCATCATTGGAATTGACACCTTGTTAGTAGCTGCCATCTTGCCTTCATCAGACATTTTTCTTGAGGCAGATGGAGCTTGGTCTTGTTTCATACTTGGTGTTGCCATTGGCTGGCTAGCATTCATGGTTTTATCCTGCTCTTTGTTAGGCATCATCTTATCCTGACTAGCAACTGGCATTTGAGATTTCATCGGATTGAGAGACTGATGTCCATTCAAGTTGACATCCAAATCCTTAGTCGCTACAAGGTTGCTCAAATCGGCCTTGCCATCTTTGGCGCCGTACACTTTGATGGTAGCTTTATATCTTTGAGTGCCGTTTTGTTTTAAGAGGTCTAGAAGCTCTTTATCAGATTTACCTTGGGTGCCGGCCAAGTCCACTTCGTAGAAGTAAAGGCCTTTGCCCAATTTTTCTACTGGTGGTAGAGCAGGATTTTTAGCCGAACCATTGTCTGACCATGGAGCCTTGTCTGAAGCTTTCAAAATCAGACGAGTTAACATACCGTCACCTGCGAAGAATTCATATGGAATGACTTGGTTGACGCCGGCTGTGAATGGGCCTGGGAAGTTGGCTTTGTCCAAGTAAGTAGCTGGAACGTCTACTGTGTCTTTGGTGTTGTCGGCCACGCCTTTTTGGACTTCAGCTGGAGTAGTTAAGCCATTCAAATTGACATCCAAATCCTTAGTCGCTACGAGGTTGCTTAAATCGGCCTTACCATCTTTAGCACCGTACACTTTAATAGTAGCTTTATAGCTTTGAGTGCCGTTTTGTTTCAAGAGGTCTAGAAGCTCTTTATCAGATTTACCTTGGGTACCTGCCAAGTCCACTTCATAGAAGTAAAGGCCTTTACCTAATTTTTCTACTGGTGGAAGAGCTGGATTTTTAGCTGAACCGTTGTCTGACCATGGAGCCTTGTCGGATGCTTTCAAGATAAGGCGAGTTAACATACCGTCACCAGCGAAGAACTCGTATGGAATGACTTGGTTGACACCAGCTGTGAATGGACCAGGGAAATTAGCCTTGTCCAAATAAGTGGCTGGGACATCTACTGTGTCTTTAGTATTGTCGGCTACGCCTTTTTGAACTTCGGCTGGAGTGGTTGCTGGTTGAGCTTCATTTGCTCCACGGTCTTGTCCAGGGACTGCAGGAGCAGGATTTGTCGCAGGTTTAACCGCATCTTCTGTTTCTTTCTTAGATTCTGGTTTTACTTGCACTTCTTCTTTTGGTGCTACTACTTGGTCTTTAGCAGCTGCATCTGCTTTTTCTGGGGAGCTTGCAGTATTCAAGCTTTCTTTAGGTGTTGAGCCTGCCTGTTCTGAAGGAAGAGCTGTATCGACTGCTTCTTTGAGAAGTTCTGCTGGTAAGTCGCTCTTTTCACTCACTGAAGCAGCGTCTGGTACGACTTGAGCAGGGGTTGGATTGACTACATCAGCACGTACTGAACTTGGTTGCCCAACTAGGACAAAGAAGCCACTAGCCACAACAACTGAGGCAACACCGACACTAAGACGGCGAATAGACCAGCGAGTATATCTTTGATTTGGATTGAATTTCATAGGATTCTCCTTAGAGTTTTTCTTTATTTGATGACTCTAGTATAATCTCCTAAAATTAAAAAGGATTAAGAAAAAGTTAAAATTTTTCTTAAATCCCTCTTATAAAATACTTATATTAATTTTTTTACGAATTTAATTCTGCCAAGTCATCTAGATACTGGTTGTTAATGACTGCCAAGATATAGGAATCTGCTTTCAAGAAGTCATTGGGCCCAAATTGGACATCCAGCGGTGAATTTTCTTGTTCACGAAATCCTAGAACATTAAGGTTGTATTTACCACGTAAATCTAGCTGGCTCAGGCTTTGACCTGCCCACACACTAGGAATTTTCATCTCTACGATAGACACATTTTTATCCAGCTGAAAGACATCAACATTGTTATGAAAGAGAATGGTCTGCGCTAGAGACTGCCCCATTTCATACTCAGGCGAGATTACTGAGTCAGCACCGATTTTTTCCAGTACCTTCTTGGCTGTCTGGCTTTTGACCTTGGCAATAACCCTTGGTACGCCCAAGCTCTTACAATGCATAACTGCAAGCACACTCGACTCTAGATTTTCCCCTGTTGCGACTACAACCGTATCACAGGTATCAATCCCAGCAGTTCTGAGGAGTTCCTCGTCTGTAATATCGCCAACAACTCCACGCGCCAAAACTGGCTCAAATTGATTGATGTGCTCTGCGTGGTCATCAATGGCAATGATATTCATATCTTGCTTGGCTAGGGCCGTCAGGACACTACTCCCAAAAATCCCCAAGCCTAAAATTCCAATCGTACGATCTGACATCGTTCTTCCTTTCTTATCCAATACTAATATCTGCTTTCATATACTGAATCAAATCTTTCTTATCAGGCTGGTAATCCGCTAGACTTACCAGCAAGGTTAAGGGACCGATACGGCCAATAAACATGAGCACCATGACAATGCTGAGGGCTAGCTTGCCCAATTCTGGTGTCAGATTTGCCGTTACCCCAACTGTCGCAAGGGCTGAAATGGTCTCAAACATGAGGTAGATAAATCGCGGTGCTCCTTCCGCTGTAATCCCCAACAACATCAATCCCAACAAGAAGGTCATCAAAAAGATAATGAAGACACTAAAGGATTTTTGGACTGTTCGAGCTTCAATGGTTCTCTGCGCAACATTGGCATGAGGCAAGCCCAGCAATTCACTACGCGCAAAGACCAACAAGACAAAGAAGGTCGTAATTTTGAGACCCCCAGCCGTCCCTCCAGGTGCCCCACCCAGAAACATTTGTAGGATATAGATAAACAGGGTCACAGGCCGTGCTTGGGTATAATCGATAGATGCAAAACCTGCTGTCCGCATGCTGACCGTTTGGAAAAAGCTAACCAACACTTTCTCTGGAACACTGAGATTGCCAATGGTTCCAGGATTGTGCCACTCTGTAAAGAGCGTAGCTCCTGTCCCAAACAACAAAATCCCTGCGGTCAAGAAGAGGACCAGCTTGGTATGGAAACGCAGACGGCGTTTTTTCTTCTTGCCTAGCTGGGTTGCCAAGTCAAACCAGACCATAAAACCCAGACCACCCGTGATAATCAAACCAGCAATGACAAGATTGATTAAAGGATCCGTCTGAAAATTTACTAAACTGCTACTGCCGAAATTATCAAAACCAGCATTACAAAAGGCTGAAATAGCTAAAAAGATAGAGGTAAAAATGCCCCGTCCCCAGCCGAACTCAGGAACAAAACGGAAACTTAGCAGAAAGGCACCCAAGCCCTCCACCAGAAAAGTCGTCAAAAAGATGGACCGCATAAAGGCCTTCAGCGACCGAGTCTCCCCGTAACTGAAGCTCTCCTGAATGGTTTCACGACTGCGAAGACTGAGCTTTTGCTTCCCCTGAATATAAAAAACCCCGATAAAGGTCATAAGCCCCAGACCACCAATCTGGATCAAGAGCATACAAATCAGCTGACCCCAAACATTATAGGTGGTAGCCACCGGCTGCGTAAAGAGCCCAGTCACACAGACCATGGACACCGTCGTAAAAAGATGGTCAAAATAAGTGGCCTGCGAACCACTTGCCTGGACAAAAGGCAAACTCAAAAGGAGAGAACCTATAAAAATAACTCCAGCGAAACTTAAAAAGATGCGACGAGCTGGCGAAAGTCCGCCAAAGACCCTTTCAAGTTTTTTCACAAATAATTTGAATAACATACATCCATTGTACCATAAAAAGAAGGAGAGTAGCTAGATCTGAGAGGCTATCTCAAGGCAGAGTTCCAAGGCCTTTTCAAAAGCTTCTGAACCCCAGTCACGACTGTCATACTGGTCCAAGTCTGCTAGAGAATCCGCTGTAAACAACAACTCTCCCCAGAGAACCCCACGCAGTTGAGCCACTGCCGCAAGTGCAGAACACTCCATCTCCACAACAGCACAGCCTTCTTCCTTACGATAAGCCACCTTTTCAGCTGTTTCTCGGTAAAAACCGTCTGTGGTCCAGGTCATAACTTCTTCATAGAGAATCCCTCTAGCTTCCAAAACTTGCTCAATAGCAGCAATAGCCTCTGGCTGAATTTCCATATAACGAGAAGGTGCCACATAGTGATAACTGGCTCCTTCATCTCGCAGAGCGCGAACAGGGACTAGAAAGGCGTTTTCTTCTATATCAGCCAGCACACCACAGGTACCAGTAGAAATCATCTGCTCCACACCATAGCCAATCAACCAATCCATAAACTGGGCTGCTGGGGCAGAACCCACAGGAGCCTGAGCCAGACAAATTTCCTCGCCCTTGTAGTTGATGACATAGACTGGATAGGTCTTGGTGGCAGAAACGAATTCGCCAACACAGTCCGCCCCTACTTCCCTCGCATAGCGGTCAATCTCTTCACCTAAAAATGCATAGACACACTTCTTGGGCAAGTGCAAGTCCAGCCCCTCGTGATTGGGCATGATGACCGCCTGAGGATTGTCATCAAACTCTAAAATGGGAATCGCATGTTTCTGAATCATAGCCCACCTCCTCTGATTTTGTACTATTGTATCAAAAGATGACAGAGTGTCAAGTAGGGGGCTAATGAACTGAGGAGAAGCGAATACTAGAATAAAAACCACTTTCTACAATTGATGTTCTGATTGTCATCATATCCTGTCTAAACGAATACGCGTCACGATTCCGTCGGGGTCTGTGATTTCCAGCTGGCTAGATGTGATCCACTTGATTGGTGCATCAACCTCTTGTGCTCGCTCGGAAATCGTTAACAGTTCTTCCTTACTCGCAACTTCAATGACATAATAGGCCAAGCCTGGCAAGCCGTGCTTACGCGGAGCCAGCCCTTTTCCTCCCCATTCATTGACTGCCAAATGATGATGGTAGTCCCCAGCTGCAATCCAACTAGCGCTAGGCACACTGAACTTATCCTCTAGTCCTAACACCTTTTGATAAAACTGGCTGGACTTTCGACTATCCTTGACGGAAAGATGGATATGCCCCATTCTCGTACCTTCTGCTAGGATAAAGGGCTCTACTCTTTCCCCCAACTCATAGATGTCCTGCGCCGCAAGGACCTCCGTCACCCCGATAATACGACCGTCTTCTCGAATAGCCCATGTGGAAACAGGTTTATCTCGATAGAGTTCAATGCCATTTCCCTCCAAATCCTCTAAGTAAAGGGCCTCACTGTAACCATGATCCGCTCCACCGACAAGAGGAATCTGTAAATCTGTCAGGTGTTTTAAGACATCCGCCAAAGCCTTGCGTGTCGGCAAGAGAATAGCCAGATGGTAAAGACCATAATGTTCCCTTACTTCTCCGCTCTCTTGTACTTGAATCAAGTGTACCAAGGCTTTTCCACCAATTCCTAGAATAGCCTCTGTCTCCGTTTGAGATAGGATTTCTAAACCAATAATCTGCTGATAAAAGGCTGTTTGACTGGCCAAGTCCTTTACATTTAAAACTACCTCTGCTAAATAAATGTGGCTCTTGTATTCATAGGTCATAAATGGTTCTCTTTTTTATTGTAATTTTTATTATTACAACTATTATATAACTTCCATCAAGAAAGTCAAGGCAGATAACTTGAAGTCTCTATTCTAACAAGAAAGAGGCCGATGTTCTCCATCAACCTCTTTCTTATCGTTCATTCTTTTTGCTAAGTAAGATGAATACTTTACCTATGACTTGCTATTTTCAGCCTAGTTTACCCATTCACCATTGCCATTTACACGATAACCATCTGGTGTTGTTGTGCTGACTGCCAAGGCTCCTGAGCCATATGCATAATACCAGTATTGGCCAACTTTAAACCAACCTGTCTTCATGATACCTGATTGATCAAGATAATACCAAGTATCATTTTCCTTATACCAGCCTGTCTTCATAGCTCCTGAGCCATCAAAGTAGAACCATCTGCTACCATCTGTTCCCCAGCCAGTAAACATCGCGCCTGAATTATCAAGGAAATACCATGTTCCATCAACTTCTACAAATCCAGTCTGCATGACACCTAAATCATTCAAGTAGTACCATTTACCACCTGTTTTCACCCAGCCTGTCTTCACATCACCAGACTCATAAAAATACCATTTACCATTAGATTGCACCCAGCCAGACTGACTAGATGTAGATGTTCTAAAATCTTTCAACGATTTTTCTACAACTGTAGCTTTACTTTTAACGGTTGAAAGATTTGATGCAGTCACTTCTGTATATTGAATAGCAGAACCATAGCCACCAGCCAATTCTTCTGAAGATGCATCATCACCTAAAGCTAGAGAAATCGTTGCTACTTGCTGAGAGCTGGCTGCGTTTTTAAAGGCTGCGAGACCCACATAGGTAAATTTAGAATTGACCAAAACCTCATAATAACCTGTAAATTCTTTAGAGGTTCCACCCTTCTTTTTCGCTACATAATTCGCCTTCTCAGCATGCCAGTTTTCAATTGCTTTTAGAAAACCTTCATAGTTTACATCTAAAGCTTCTCCTCTTATACTATTACTAGATGGAAAAGCAGTCCAGATTTCTTTAGTAGAAAGACGCTCAGGTTTCAAAGCTACTGACACCTCAGTAGCGCGTACAAAAGCAGTTTTCTCAAGATCAGTAGACCATTTAATAGGGACATACTTATCTACCAAACCTTCATCAGCTGCTTCCTTACGAATCTTATTGATTGCATCCAAAATAGCTTGTTTGTTTGGAGTCAAAAATTCTCCCTTGATTCCGACCAAAACGTTGCCACTAGAAGGTTTTAGCACCTCTGAGGTCAATACATTTTCATTTTTACCATTAATAGATTGTGTTGCCACCAATCTGTCATTCGCAAAAACATCAGTTGTCAAAACTGCTCCAGCCAAGGTCAAGGCCAAGGCACTAGCAAATACAATTTTCTTCATCTGATTTCTCCTTTTATCCTTTAGATAGGACAGGTATTTTCAATATTAAATTATATCATATTTCCCTATTCTTTGTCCGTTTCTACTAATGTCATGAGGCAAATGATATTCCCCCCGAAAAGTATAAACTTTATCCTTTATTTCACAACAAGCTCATAACGTGTCTTACTTGTGAAGGTTTGATCGGCTTTGAGAATGACTTGGTCTCTGAGGTCACTGTGAATGGCATCTGGTAAAGCTTGCGCTTCAAGGGCAATCCCATTGTGCTGTAGCATTGGCTGACCTCCTATGATGACACTTTCATCCACAAAGTTTGCTGTGTAGACCACAAAGCAAGGAGCCTCTGTCTTGAAAAGCAGGAAGCGACCTGAGTTTTGGTCATAAAGGAATCCAGCATTGTCATGACCTGCAGGAATGGCAAATGGGTGATCCAAACCAGATACCAGCTGGATTTGCTCATCTTCTTCTGCAAAGATGTCTTTCAACAAAGCACCATTGTAGATGTGTTTAACCACATCACGAGTAGCATCTGGAGTTTTGGTAGGAACACCGTCGGGAGCGATTGGGTAAATGCCCTCTGTGTTTAGTTGGAAGACATGACGGTCAATTGTCTGCGTGAAATCACCAGACAAGTTGAAATAGCTGTGGTTGGTTGGATTAACCAGCGTATCCTGATCGGTCGTTACCTTGTAGCTGATTTCATAGGCACCAGTTTCTTCCAAGTGGTAACTGATCCAAATCTTGAGATTGCCAGGGAACCCTCCTGTCCCATCTGTACGCTCTGTGTAGAGGGTTAAGCCATGGTCACTCACTTCAACTAGTTCAAACAAGCTAGAATCCCAACCAGTTGAACCACTGTGGTTACAATTGCTAGCATTGTTGACTTCAAGGTCATAGGTCTTGCCATTAAGCTCAAAGGTCGCGCCTGCAATACGACCTGCTACAGGACCTACGCTCGCTCCATGCTTAGGACTATTGCCTACATAGCTATCAAAGTCATCAAATCCCAAGATTACATTGGCAAAATTTCCATCTTTGTCAGGCGTGACATAGCGCAAGATGGTCGCACCATAAGTCATAACCTCAAGCTGGTAGCCACCGTCAGTTTCAAATCGATAGGCCAAGACATCCTTGCCCTCAACATTTCCAAATACACGCTCTGTGTATGCTTTCATTCTCTTCTCCTTTTACTATTTCTTTCAAGCAAACAAACCATAGAAAGCGAATTGACAATCTATGGTTTGCCTGATGATATACAAATCCTCTTGTCAAGAATTCATAAACACTGTCTTATACTAAATGAAAATCAAAGAGCAAACTAGGAAGCTAGCCGCAGGCTGCTCAAAGCACTGCTTTGAGGTTGTAGATAAGACTGACGAAGTCAGTTCAAAACACTGTTTTGAGGTTGTGAATAGAACTGACGAAGTCAGTAACCATACCTACGGCAAGGCGATACTAGTATGGTTTAAAGAGATTTTCGAAGAGTATTACTTTTGATATTCGTGGATGATAACACCTTGTACCACACGGTTTACTGTACCTGTAGGAGACGGTGTATCAGGTTTATTTTCTACTTTAAGTGAAGTCAATAGGGCAAAGAGTTGTGCATAAACGATATAAGGGAAGACACGGTAAATATCATTCAAGACACCGCCACAACCAAGGGCCACTTCTTTGACATTTTCAAGACCAAAGGATTGATCACTCAAAAGCACAACACGGCGAGCAATCTGATCACCAGCAACTTCACGAACCAAGTCCAAGTCGTACTTGCGAGTGTAGTCTGTTGTTGTACCAAAGACCAAAACAACTGTATCTTCATTGATAAGAGATTTTGGACCGTGACGGAAGCCGACTGGGCTTTCATACATAGTCGCAACTTGGCCAGCAGTTAGTTCCAAAATCTTGAGCTGAGCTTCATGAGCAAGTCCAAAGAAAGGACCAGCACCTAGATAGATGACACGGTTAAAGTCTAGGTCAACAAGTTCTTTGACATCTTCTGCATTGTCTAGAATTTTACGGGCAAGACTAGATACAACTTCAAAACGTTCAGCTTTCACAACAAATTCTGTAGGATCAAAGACCAAGAGAGCTGTCAACATCATAGACGTAAAGCTAGAAGTCATGGCAAAGCCAGCGTCATTAGAAGCAACTGGTTGCAAAAGCAAGAGATTGCGGTCATCCCCATGAGCTTGAAGAGCCAATTTCCCATCTGCTGCGCAAGTAATCGTCACTTGATAAAGCTCATCCACCAAGGCTTTGGCCAAATCAACAGTCGCCACACTTTCAGGCGAGTTCCCACTACGAGCAAAAGACACAAGGACAGTTGCCACATCTTTTTTCAAATAAGTTTCTGGATTGGCAACGATATCTGTGGTCGCAATGGCATTGAAATTCCATTTGCGTTCGTCATAGACTTCCTTAAAGTAAGGTACCAAGGTATCTCCCACATAAGCAGAAGTCCCAGCACCTGTCAAGATAACCTTGATATAGTCATGTTTATCAGCAATCCCTTGTAGGAAGGCTGCAATTTCTTCACCTTGTGCTTGATAAGATTCAAAAGCTTCTTTCCATACATCAGGTTGTTGGTAGATTTCACGTGTAGTGATTTCTGCACCCAATTCAATCAAGTCTTCTTTTGTATAATGTAGCATTGAGTTCCTCTTTTTCTATTAAATATGGGAATGGGAGTAAGCCCCATTCCCATGTATATTCTATATAAAATGCTCTAACGATTTTCACGTTATCACATCGTATACTCAATGAAAATCAAAGAGCAAACTAGGAAACTAGCCGCAGGCTGTACTTGAGTACGGCAAGGCGACGTTGACGTAGTTTGACTTTGATTTTCGAAGAGTATTATTCATCTTCGTCATCATCGAAGCCCGCTAACAGGTCATTGACTTTCACAATACTTTCTGCAGCACGGCTCTTATAGTCCGCATCTGCGCCTGTAAGGCTCGCATTGATAAATTCAATTACCATTGGAAGATTCATCCCTGCGTAAAGTTCGATGTCACGACCTTCCATAATCAAACGGCTTACCACGTTACATGGTGTTCCACCGAGAAGATCCGCAAAGACTAGGAAATCATCTAATCCTTCAATAGCAGCTTCAAATTTTGCAGTAAATTCTTCTGGGCCATCTTCTGGAAGAAGAGCCACTGCATGAATGTTGTCTTGTGGACCCATGATCATTTCAGTGCTACCTTTAAGTTCTTCACAGAAGCGACCATGACTCACCAAAATTAATGATTTAGCCATAAATTATGCGCCCATTCCAAGTACAAATTTACCAAAGGCAGAAAGAGCCAAAGCAAGTACGATAATAATACCGATAGCTTTAGTAGAGTTCATACCTTTCTTACCAAGCAACCAGAAGATAAAGGCAGTAAAGATTGCTGGAAGCAAGCGTGGGAAGATTTGGTTCAAGATGTCTTGGAAGTCAATCATCTTCTCACCGATTGCCCATTTGTAAGAAATTTCAAAGTTGATCATTGTTGCTACAAGAGCACCCATCATGAAGACACCAAGTACAGATGCAGCGTCAATCAAAGCTGTCAAGGTACTTTGCATGTTGTTGATCAGGTTAACCCCTTCTTTGTAGGCAAATTCCAACTGTTTCCAACGGAAGATGTCATAAGCAACTGCAACTGCAATCCAAAGGAAGATACCCCAAGGTTGGCCAGCGATAGCCATAGTTGCTGCGATAGAACCCATGATAGCAGGTACAAGTGAACCAAAGATAGTATCTCCAAGAGGAGCAAATGGTCCCATCAAACCTGTCTTGATACCGTTAACGGCATCTTTTGAACCTACACCATCTTTTTCTTCCATGGCAAGGTCAAAACCAGCGATAATAGTATGGAAGAATGGAGAAGTATTGAAGAATTGAGTATGAACTTTCATCATTTCTTTCAATTCAGGAGTTCCATCCCCATACATTTTACGCAATTGAGGCAAGATCATGTACAGGTAACCAGAAGCTTGCATACGTTCGTAGTTCCAACCCAATTGGAAAGTAAACAAGCTACGTTTGTTGATTTGATTAAAATCTTCTTTTGTAAGTTTGTAATTAGAATTCGTCATCTTCGATTTCCCCACTTTCTGATGGTGTAGAAGGTGCTGCTACAGCTACTTTTTGGCTATTTTTGAAGTGAAGCACTGCAAGGAAGATACCCACGATAGAGATACCAATCATAGACAAACCTTTAAAGTTGTTGACAAAAGCAATTTTTTCAGCAACATCTTTAGGTAGAGTACCTACGATACCAGCAACAGCGCCACCAAGACCTGTTACATATGAGTAAAGAACAGTCAACATAGCTGTCAAACCAAATCCCATAGCAAGGTAGTGAAGGTTACGTTTAACTGGAAGGTAACGAAGCAAGATTGCAAATCCAAGACCTGGAAGCATACGTCCTGCAAGTGTCAAACCATCTGCAACCCATTTGTATGCTTCAACGAAGTCTACAACTGATTGTACAAAGGCACCACCAAAGGCAAGCGCGAAGAAGACTGGAAGGGCACGAGATAAAGCCCAAGGAAGAGCACCAAGCAAGTAGTTGCGTTCAATACCTTTGTAGTCAAAGCGTTCGATTGCAGCATCAATACGGTGTGCGAAGAAAGTAGTTGTCATACGTCCAAGAACGTCGAAGTATGTCAAAAGTGCTGCTACTGGTACAGCGATTGTTGTAATCGCAAGGTCTGTAGCGATTCCTTGTGAAACTGAGAATGCTGTTGCAAGAACCGCACCAGAAGTTGCGTCGATACGAGAAGCACCACCGAAGGTACCAACCCCAAGAACGAACAACTGCAAGCTACCACCGATAAACAAACCAGTTGTCACATCTCCCATGATTAAACCAGTAATGAAACCAGCAAATACAGGGGAACCTGCAGATGAAACGATCGTCAACTCATCACAGATTTGATAAGCTGAGTACAAAGTGAGAAGTAAAATTTGCCACCATTGTATCATAACAATGACCTCCTAAAAATTTTTTCCTATTTTAATAAGCTCAAAAAGTCTGAAACTGGATCATTTGGAACCATTTGAGCAGTAAGTTTAACACCTTTTTCTGCCAGTTTGTGGAAGTCTTCCACATCCTTGTCCACTACGTTAATAGAACGTGTGATGGCGCGAGTTTCTGGTGTTTGAGACATATTCCCAACATTAAGGGTTTCAAGTGGTACACCTGCTTCTACCAAACCAAGGAAACGGTCTGGTTTACGAGCAACGATAAAGAGACGTTGGCTATCGTATTTACCAGCAAGAATATTGGCTGCCGCTTTCTCAATTGGCAAAATACTCAATTTCACACCTGGTGGTGTCGCTAGTTTCAAACCACTCTTTTCAACGTCGTTGTTGACAACTTCGTCATCCACAACCATAATACGTGAAACATTTAGTTTTCCAGCCCAAAGATTGGCTACTTGTCCGTGGATCAAACGTCCATCGATACGGCATCCTACAATTGTCATAAGTTTTCCCCCTTTATGTGTTTTAGTGTAGGTTTACGAGTTAAATGAATCTCGTCTTTATATTCACCTTCTGTTTCAAAGATAATGATGCGGTTGGCACCTTCCTTGAGATAGCTATGAGGAATATAAAGCGAGAGTGTTGGGCCGACGTTCCAAAAACGTCCTAGATTCTGCCCATTGACAAAGGCAACCCCCTTACCAAACTCAGACAAGTCTAGGTAAGTATCTTTCGGCTCCTCGACTGTAAAGTCATAAGCGTAAAAGGCTGGTTGTCCTTCTGTCCATCCTTTTGAAAAATCAACTTTCTCAGGATTATCCAGTGGTAGTGGATAGTGTTTCCAGTTTAGTAAGAAGTGTAAATCCTTGCAGACACCTGTTCGGATTCCTTTACGCTGCGTATCAGCTAAGAACTTGTGACCATAGTTGACACGCCCCATATTTTCTATCAATATGTCAATCCTAGATAACGCTTTCTTTTGACCTTGATAAAAAATATCTTCCCCAATCTCTGTCTGATATTGAGTGGAAATCCATTGACCATCTACAAAGAGTTGAGCACGGTCACGTCCATCAATGATACGAAGCCTTTCCTCTTCTGCATCCCAACTTGCTTCAGTGCGATAGAGAAGATAGCCATAACTTTGTCCTAGCTCCTCCATCTTTTGAGGATAGAGACTTTCTATCGGACTAGATAAGCTATCTAAGGTTTCAAACAAGGAAACTTTTTCAGCAAGTGGAATAGCCTCCACTTTCATGCTTTCCTTATAGAGTGGTTCCAACTGCGGATACTCTGGGAAATGCGTCGCCATCATCTTCTTGACTGCCAAATATTTGGCAGTTGGATTTCCTTCTTCATCCAGAAGGGCATCATAATCATATGATGTAACTTGTGGCAGGTCCAAAGTTCCTCGAGCCGAGCAACCATTCATGAAGCCAAAGTTTGTGCCGCCATGGAACATGTATAGATTGATGGAACCTTGCTCCAAAACTTCTCGAACTGCATCTGCCAATTCTTTTGGATCCCGTGTGATAATCGGTTCTTTCCAACGATTGAACCAGCCATCCCAGAACTCCATACACATGAGTGGCCATTTCTTGCCATGTTCATCAAAGAATTCCTGCATCTGTGAAAAGTTGTAAGGTGCCTTAGAACCAAAGTTGCCTGTTACAAAGAGGTCATCTTCGATTAAAGTTCCAGCTTTCAGAGTTGCTCTCCAAGGACCATCTGACGTAAAGAGGGGACAGGTTACGCCACGCTCTTCCATCAACCGCCGAATCGCTCTCAGATAAGCCTTATCCTCTCCGTAAGAACCATACTCATTTTCAACCTGCATCATGAGGATATTCCCACCATTGTCCAACAAATGTGGAACCAATCGTGACAAGAGTTGGTCATAATAGCGGCCCACAGCTTCAATATAGGCTGAGTCGGATGAGCGGATTCTCATATCTTTGGTTAAGAGCCAAGCTGGTAATCCACCGAATTCCCATTCCGCACAGATAAAGGGAGACGGACGCACAATTGCATAGAGACCCAAATCTTGTGCTATCTGAAGAAATCTCTCCAAATCCTGAGCCCCTTCAAAGTTAAACTCACCTTCACGAGGCTCGTGTAAATTCCAAGCTACATAAGTCTCTACCGTATTAAAACCAAGGGCTTTCAAGTTGTAGAGTGAATGATACCAATCTTCTGGAGGAATCCTAAAATAATGAATGGCGCCGGACAAAATCTTGAACGGTTTCCCATCTAAATAGAAATCGTCCCTAATCTCAAATCGTGTCATTTTACTACCTTCTGACAATTAAAGTTCACGCTTTCATTTGTTGATATAGCAAATATATCTCAATATTTTGCTTTTGTCAATAGGTTTTCACAATTTTTTTCATTTTTAACTAACTTTTACACAAAAAACTTATAAAAGTCTCTAATTTATAATAATAGTATCCTTTAAAAACCATGTATAAAAATGTATGATTTTCTATTAATTTCGATGTAAATTAACCTTATACCCTATTATTCTAATTTTTTTATTCAAAAGTCTACTATTCTTTTCAATTTTATGGTAAAATTTTTAGTGGAAAAGGAAAATCGAGGTGAAAATATGGCAATTCCAAAGTATCAATATATTAAAGATGAGTTAAAGAACAAAATCATTTCTGGTCAATTTGCCAGTGGAGATAAATTCTACACTGAAGCAGAATTGATTGCAATGTATGATGTAAGTTCTATAACCGTTGTCCGCGCCTTAAACGACCTTGCCAAAGATGGCTATATTGTCCGTCAACAAGGAAAGGGTACATTCGTTTCACGCGCACGCAAACATAAACTCGTAGAGTTTTCAGATGTAGAAGTTTTTGAAACTAAAGATGATAAAGTTACTGTCCTTTCTATTGAACGTGGCAACAAATTAAACTACTTAGAAAAACTTGGACTACGTGGTGATCAGTTCTACTACAAGATTGAACGTGTACGCGAAACAAATGGTGTCGCATACATCTACCACACATCTTACATTCCAGAACAATACATCAACGCAAATTATCCAAATCTTGAATATTATAGCTCTATCTATAACCGTTTCAAATTGGATTACCACATTCACATGAATGATGAACATTTTGAAGAAATCAATGAAATAGCATTTCCAACTCCAGAACATGCGGCTTCAGTCCTCGGAGTTGATGAGCAATTCCCAACCGTCTTACAAACCAAGACTACTAAGCTAGAGTCTACTGGTCAAGTTCTTGCATACAGCGAAACTTATAAACGAGCGGATTACTACAAGATCAAATTCATTTCATGTGATCGTGATCACTAAGAAGAAAGCCTGAGCCTAAGCGCTTGGGCTTTTCTATATATATTAAAGCACAAAAAAGCGACTATGAAAACGCTATTAATACTCAATGAAAATCAAAGAGCAAACTAGGAAACTAGCCGCAGGCTGTACTTGAGTACGGCAAGGCGACGTTGACGTGGTTTGAATTTGATTTTCGAAGAGTATAAATATATTTATTTGTAGCACTTGTACTAAAAATAAGTTAAAAATCACTGATTTTTCCTTGATTTTATATTCTTATACAAATTGCTATTTCCAAAATCTTATGATTTCCTCTATTTATTATAGTTATTATATAAATTTACTTGACTTTTTACTATATAGATAATAAAATTAAATTGGTTTTATGTAAACGTTATCAAAATAGTTGTATCAAGGAGGTTTTATCATGAAACTAAACAAGAAACAGCGTTTCTCAATCCGCAAGTATGCGGTCGGAGCAGCTTCTGTACTGATAGGCTTTACCTTCAGTGCTCAAGCCGTATCTGCAGATGGACTCACACCAGCACCAAAAGCTCCTGAAACTTTGCAAGCTGTACCGGATAGACCACAAACATCAGAAGCACCAATTCAAGATAAAGAAGAAAAACTTGTAAAACAAGCTGATAAAACTATAAAAGAGGAAGTTAAAACTGAAAAAGATATTGTTAACACAGTTGTTCCAAAAACAGACAATGTGGTAACATCAGTAGTAACAGAACATGCCAGCCCAGCCCCTACTACGGAAGCAGAAAACACAACTCAAGTGGAAAAAAGCGCAGAGAGTGCCAATACTGAGAAGAAAAACGAGCCTGCTACTCCTGCTCTACTTGCTCCGACTACTGATCGTGCTACTCAAGTTAATGAAAAACTAGCAAAAAAGAAAATTGTTTCTATTGATGCTGGACGTAAATATTTCTCACCAGAACAACTCAAGGAAATCATTGACAAAGCGAAACATTATGGTTACACTGATTTACACCTATTAGTTGGAAATGATGGACTCCGCTTTATGTTGGACGATATGAGCATCACAGCTAACGGCAAGAACTATGCCAGTGACGATGTCAAACGTGCCATTGAAAAAGGTACAAATGATTATTACAACGATCCAAACGGCAATCACTTAACAGAAAATCAAATGACAGATCTGATTAACTATGCCAAAGATAAAGGTATCGGTCTCATTCCGACAGTAAATAGCCCTGGTCACATGGATGCGATCCTCAATGCCATGAAAGAATTAGGAATCCAAAATCCTAACTTTAACTATTTTGGGAAGGAATCAGCCCGTACTGTAGATCTTGACAACGAACAAGCAGTCGCTTTTACAAAAGCCCTTATCGATAAATATGCTGCTTATTTCGCGAAAAAGACTGAAATCTTCAACATCGGACTTGATGAATATGCCAATGACGCAACAAACGCTAAAGGTTGGACTGTCCTTCAAACAAAAGGAAAATATAGTAAATTCATCACTTACGCTAATGATCTTGCTCACATCGTCAAGTCGCACGGCCTCAAACCAATGGCCTTCAATGATGGTATCTACTATAATAGTGATACTAGCTTCGGAACTTTTGACAAAGATATCATCGTTTCAATGTGGACTGGTGGTTGGGGAGGTTACGACGTCGCTTCTTCTAAACTTCTAGTAGAAAAAGGTCACCAAATCCTAAACACTAACGATGCTTGGTACTATGTTCTTGGGCGAAATGCAGATGGCCAAGGTTGGTACAACCTTGATCAAGGCTTAAACGGTATCAAGAACACTCCAATCACTTCGGTACCAAAATCCGACGGTGCAACTATTCCATTCATCGGTGGTATGGTAGCTGCTTGGGCTGACACTCCATCTGCACGTTATTCACCGTCACGCCTCTTCAAACTCATGCGTCAATTCGCAAATTCTAATGCTGAATACTTCGCAGCTGATTATGAGTCTGCAGAACAAGCACTTAACGAGGTACCAAAAGACCTTAACCGTTATACTGCAGAAAGCGTCGCAGCAGTTAATGAAGCGGCAAAAGCTATCCGTTCGCTTGACAGTAACCTCAGCCGTGCCCAACAAGACACGATTGACCAAGCAATTGCAAAACTTCAAGAAGCAGTCAGCAATTTGACCTTCACACCAGAAGCTCAAAAAGAAGAAGATGCTAAACGTGAAGTTGAAAAACTTGCCAAAAACAAGGTAATCTCAATCGATGCTGGACGCAAATACTTTACTCTTGACCAGCTCAAACGCATCGTATATAAGGCTAGTGAGCTCGGATATTCTGATGTCCATCTCCTTCTAGGAAATGACGGACTTCGCTTCCTACTCGATGATATGATTATCACTGCCAACGGAAAAACCTATACAAGTGATGATGTCAAAAATGCTATCATCCAAGGAACAAAAGCTTACTACGATGATCCAAACGGGACTGCACTTACACAGGCAGAAGTGACAGAACTAATTGAATACGCTAAATCCAAGGGCATCGGTCTCATCCCAGCGATTAACAGTCCAGGTCACATGGATGCTATGCTGGTCGCCATGGAAAAATTAGGTATTAAAAATCCTCAAGCCCACTTTGACAAAGTCTCCAAAACAACTATGGACTTGAGAAACGAAGAAGCGATGAACTTTGTAAAAGCCCTCATCGGTAAATACATGGACTTCTTTGCAGGTAAAACAAAAATTTTCAACTTTGGTACTGACGAATACGCTAACGACGCGACTAGTGCCCAAGGCTGGTACTACCTCAAATGGTATCAACTCTATGGCAAATTTGCCGAATATGCCAACACCCTCGCTGCTATGGCCAAAGAGAGAGGTCTTCAACCAATGGCCTTCAACGATGGCTTCTACTATGAAGACAAGGATGATGTTGAGTTTGATAAGGATGTCATCATCTCTTACTGGTCTAAAGGATGGTGGGGTTACAATCTTGCAACTCCTCAGTACCTAGCAAGCAAAGGCTACAAACTCCTCAACACCAACGGAGACTGGTACTATGTTTTAGGCAATCACAAACCAGACGAATCTTATCCACTTTCAAAAGCAGTTGAAAATTCTGGTAAAGTTCCATTCAATCAACTTGCTTCTACCAAGTATCCTGAAGTAGATCTTCCAACAGTCGGCAGTATGCTTGCTATCTGGGCAGATAGACCAAGCGCTGAGTACAAGGAGGAAGAAATCTTTGAACTTATGACTACCTTTGCAGATCACAACAAAGACTACTTCCGTGCTAATTATAATGCTCTCCGCGAAGAAATCGCACAAATTCCTGAAAACTTAGAAGGATACAGCAAGGAAAGCTTAGACACCCTAAGTGCAGCTAAAACAGCTCTAAATTACAACCTCAACCGTAATAAACAAGCTAAAGTTGACACACTTGTAGCCAAACTAAGAGCTGCTCGCTTAGGTCTCAAACCAGCTGCAACTCACTCAGGAAGCCTGGATGAAAATGAAGTGGCTGCCAATGTTGAAACTAGACCAGAACTCATCACAAGAACTGAAGAAATCCCATTTGAAGTTATCAAGAAAGAAAATCCTAACATCCCAGCTGGTCAAGAAAACATTATTACAGCAGGAGTCAAAGGTGAACGAACTCATTACATCTCTGTCCTTACTGAAAATGGAAAAACAACCGAAACAGTCCTTGATAGCCAGGTAACTAAAGAAGCTGTTAACCAAGTTGTCGAAGTCGGTGCTCCTGTAACCCACAAGGGGGATGAAAATGGTCTTGCACCAACTACTGAGGTAAAACCTAGACTGGATGTTCAAGAGGAAGAAATTCCATTTACCACAGTGACTCGTGAAAATCCACTCTTGCTCAAAGGAAAAACACAAGTCCTTACTAAGGGCATCAATGGACATCGTAGCAACTTCTACTCTGTGAGCACTGTTGATGGTAAGGAAGTGAAAACACTTGTAGATAGTGTCGTAGCACAGAAAGCCGTTACACAAATAGTTGAAGTCGGAACTCTGGTAACGCATGTAGGTGATGAACACAGACAAGCCGCTATTGATGAAGAAAAACCAAAACTAGAAATCCCAAGCCAACCAGCTCCATCAACTGCTCCTGCTGAGGAAAACAAAGCTCTTCCTCAAGGTCCAGCTCCTGTAGCAACAGAGAAAAAACTTCCTGAAACAGGAAGTCACCATTCTGCAGGACTAGTAGTCGCAGGACTCATGGCCACACTAGCAGTCTATGGACTCACTAAAAGAAAAGAAGACTAAGTCTCTTCAATAAAAAAATAAACAGCGAGATTAAAGCTCGCTGTTTATTTTTTTAATTAATCACCCAGTCCTAGACGTTCAAAGATTTCATCCACTCGTTTGGTGTAGTAAAGAGGGTTGAAAATTTCATCGATTTCCTCTTGTGTAAGGCGTGATGTCACTTCTGGATCTGCTTCGAGAAGCGGTTTAAAGTCTACTTGGTTATCCCAAGAGTAAGCTGTTTTTGGTTGCACCAAGTCATAGGCTTGTTCCCGAGTCATACCTTTTTCAATCAAAGTCAACATAGCACGCTGGCTAAAAATAAGCCCGAATGTTGAGTTCATGTTGCGGATCATGTTTTCTGGGAAGACCGTTAAGCTCTTGACGATATTTCCAAAACGGTTAAGCATGTAGTCAATCAAAATGGTTGTATCTGGTGTGATGATACGCTCAGCTGATGAGTGAGAAATGTCGCGTTCGTGCCAGAGAGCGACGTTCTCATAGGCCGTAATCATATGACCACGGATAACACGCGCCAAACCTGTCATGTTCTCAGAACCGATAGGGTTGCGTTTGTGAGGCATAGCCGATGAACCTTTTTGACCTTTGGCAAAGAATTCTTCCACTTCGCGTTGCTCAGATTTTTGCAAACCGCGAATTTCAGTCGCCATACGCTCGATTGAAGTCGCGATGCTAGCAAGAACCGCAAAGTACTCAGCATGAAGGTCACGAGGAAGGACCTGTGTAGAGATTTCTTGGGCACGGATACCAAGTTTGTCGCAGACATATTGCTCAACAAATGGTGGGATATTGGCAAAGTTCCCAACCGCACCAGAAATCTTACCAGCTTCCACACCCGCAGCCGCATGTTCGAAACGCTCGATATTGCGCTTCATTTCGCTGTACCAAGTCGCCAATTTAAGACCAAAGGTTGTAGGTTCAGCGTGCACACCGTGGGTACGCCCCATCATGATGGTGAACTTGTACTCCTTAGCCTTATCAGCGATGATGTTGGTGAAATTTTCAAGGTCACGACGGATGATGTCGTTGGCCTGCTTGTAGAGGTAACCGTAGGCAGTATCCACCACGTCGGTAGAAGTCAACCCATAGTGAACCCACTTGCGCTCTTCACCAAGAGTCTCAGAAACCGCACGCGTGAAGGCAACCACATCGTGGCGAGTTTCCTGCTCGATTTCCAAAATACGGTCGATGTCAAAATCCGCTTTCTCGCGAATCAAAGCCACATCTTCCTTAGGGATTTCCCCCAACTCAGCCCATGCCTCGTCAGCCAAGATTTCCACCTCAAGCCAAGCACGGTATTTATTTTCTTCACTCCAAATATTCGCCATCTCAGGGCGAGAGTAACGGTTGATCATGTTTATGATACCAAGGACGACCAGAAAGCGACTGAATTTTAGGAACCCAACGCAGGATGTTTACATCCAAGGCGGGGGATCTAAATTCCAAGCTTTCCGTCCGGGGGCAAATTGCGGAACCTGGAGTCCTTCCCTTTCTTGTTTTCATTTTTCTAGTTTAAATTTTAAGGAAGTCCGTAGCCCGTATTCAGTTTTTGTGAATACGAGTACTCATTTTCCTTTATTTTTATAGTTTTAAATATATCCTTTTATAAAAGAAGAGAGGTGCTAGAGTAAGTATAGTTGCCTAACAAACCTATCTCATTTTTTCAAGCTACCAACTCAACTGTTTAAAAGCTCCTTCCAAAGTGTCTTGTTTTTTTAAACCTCTCATTGAAAATCCTGACAATCTCTCTACAGTAGGCCAATCAAAGAATATTGCTGAAAAATTACTTTCTTCCTTTTTGGCAGGATAATAACAATACTTTCGGTGCTCATATTTTCTGAATATCTCTTCTTTCGTATAACTTTCAATTATCATATCCTCTGGTTCTAAAGAATATGTCCTATACACATCTTTACATGTTAAAAATAAACCTGATTTAATTTTTTTATTCTCTTGTACACAATAAAAAATTTGGTTATGATTTTCATCAAATGTTCGACTAAATGAATCGCCATTGTCTATCATAGCAATATTTTTAAAACATTTCTTATATCTTGCATCATGCCCATAAGCATAGAATTCTCTATAAGACTTCCTACCTAAATATCCCTGAATCCTTGATAGGCCAAAATCTTTATCAAAATTTGGAATAAAAATATCATTACATAATTCATTTTCTAAACTTTTATCTTCTGTTTCGAACGATATTCTAGTCCCTATTGGAATTTTATCATTCTTATTGTAAAAATAAATTCTCACTTCATAAATAACTTTATTTCCTGTATCTGTAAGATATTTCGCAACTCTGTTTTCATAGTACGCTTGACTATATCTAAAGACTTCATTCTTTTTACTTTGTTGCATGTTAGCTACACTAAATTGAATAAATCCATTTTTAGAATTATTTTTAATTTTTCTATAGGCCTCGTCTTTATTAGGAATGAAATTGTAAAATTCTTTTGCTAGAATGTGTCCTTGATGAAAAAAATTCTGCCCGTTTATTTTTTGAGGATTTTCCTTCGGAAGTTTCATTGTTAAATTTAAATTTGGAGACTTACTGTTCGGGATTCCTCCATCTAACATAGTACGCCATCCTTGAGACTTAGCACCTACCAACCTACTCACAATAGGCTTTTTTCTCAATATTTTAAAGTAAGTATTCCGCTCACAGTACTTAGCTTCGAACCCAAGTATTTTACCCAGCTCGTCTTTCCCTGAAATCCCAAGCCTAATATATAATTCCGATTCTTTCACCTGGCATTGTCCTTTCATTTTATGAATGCAATCCTAAACGCAAATCATTAAACCTTCCATTTATGTCTTATTTAACTACTCAAACTCCTCTTTCCCAATAAACACAGACGGATAATGATCTAGCGTATTCAAATCCGTATCCAGCGGTAAATCATAGATAGCTAAATAGTTTTCAGGGTATTGTGCAGTTAGTTCTTTATATTTAGCTTGTACCTTATCTTGGTCAGCACTAGCATACAAGACTTCCACGACTGCTCCAGTCTTATCTTTTTCAACAAAAGCGTTAACGAGAATTTGTATCATAGACTTGTCCTAAAAATCTATCCCTTTCCCAAACTCAACCACATTATCTGGTTCATTACTAAACAAAGTCACATGTCCCATCTTGCGGTTGTGCTTCGCTTCTATTTTACCATACATGTGGAGGTGGGCGCTTGGATTTTCTGTGACATATTTTTCAGCAGCTTCGACATGCTGGCCGAGGACATTGAGCATGACTGCTGGTGCATGTAGTTTGATAGCTGGTAATGGTGCCCCCAGAACACCAAGAATATGGATGTCAAACTGAGAGAAGTCACAGGCTTCAATCGAGTAGTGTCCAGAGTTATGTGGTCGTGGGGCAATCTCGTTGACGATGATGTCATTGGCTGTCGCAAACATTTCCACACAAAGGGTTCCAGACAAGTTGAGTTGTTCTGCGATTCGTACTGCCATAGCTTTGGCTTTTCCAGCCAGACTAGCTGAAATTCGAGCAGGCACAATTGTTTTAGATAGGATGTTGTTACGATGGATATTTTCCTGAACTGGGAAAACCGTAACGTCCTTTCCATTTCCTGACACGATGACAGAAATTTCAAGGTCAAAGTTGACGAATTCCTCTAAAACGCAGGCTGCTGAGTCAGCTAGCGCATAGGCTTCTTCCAAGTCTGCTTCTGAGCGAATGACCTTTTGTCCATGCCCATCGTAGCCACCTGTTGCAGTCTTGAGGACATAGTTTTGGGACAGGTCAATCTCCGCCAAGTCTTGGCTAGAAGTCACAACCTTGTAGGGTGCTACAGTGACTTGAGCCTTGTTTGATAGGAAGTCCTTTTCAAAAATACGATTTTGGGAAATGCGAAGTAGGTCTGTCCCTTGAGGAAGTTGTCCCTCCTTAATGACAGCATCCAAACCGTCAGCATCAACATTTTCAAACTCATAGGTGAGGACATCGCAACGCTTAGCCAACTGACGAAGAGCGTCCACATCATTATAAGGAGCCACGATGATTTCCGCTACGCGAGAGGCTGGGCAATTCGCCGCAGGATCCAGCGCGATAACCTTGTGCCCCATGTAGATAGCAGAAATTGCCATCATTTGACCAAGCTGACCACCACCGATAATTCCGATTGTTTTAGATGAGCTCATTTGTAGACTCCTCTGCGATTTTTCCCTGTTCTTCAGCAAAGTTAGCAAGTGCATCCGCAATGGCCTTGTCCTCTACTGACAGGAGACGGAGGGCAAAAAGAGCTGCGTTGGTCGCCCCTGCTTCACCGATAGCCATGGTTGCGACTGGTACTCCACCCGGCATCTGTACAATAGAGTAGAGCGAGTCCACGCCACTAAGAGCACGTGATTTGACTGGTACACCAATGACTGGAAGGGTTGTTTTGGCAGCTACCATTCCTGGTAAATGGGCTGCACCTCCCGCACCTGCGATGATGACCTTGATGCCACGGCTACGAGCCTCTTCAGCATGTCTGAACATGAGATCAGGTGTACGGTGGGCAGAGACAACCTTCTTTTCGTAAGCTATACCGAAGCGATCTAGGACTTCTGCGGTTTTTTGCATGGTTGCCCAGTCGGATTTTGAGCCCATGATGATGGAAATAATTGGTTTAGTCATAATTTTTCCTTTTTCTTCTTTTTTAATGATGGTCTTAGGTGATGGGGACGGAAGCAAACCTTCGGTTTCATTTCTACAATTTGAGCCTAAGGTCTCAAATTTTCCCCAACGGCTACCATTATCGTACTTGGTGACTTCGTCGCTTTTCTTATATCTTTATCGAATAGCCTTGCTTCCGATATCTGTTCGGTAAAAGAGACCTTCTGTGTTTTGTTGGGCGAGTTCTTGGTAGATAGTGTCTTGAGCCTCTTTAACGGTGTCTGCTGTGGTGACGAGCATATAGACACGTCCACCGTTTGAGAGCATTGCTCTGCTATTTTCCGAAAACTTAGCCCCAGCATAGTAGGTGATAATGTCGCCTTCTGTCTTAGCTGGCAAGTTGACACCTTTTTCATAGTCTAGCGGATAACCGTTGGATGCGACAACCACACCCAGAGTCACACCCTTGTCCGTCCAGGTGATGTTTGGCTTCTTACCATCGAGGATATCCGTAATATTTTGTGCAAAGTCAGATGTTAAACGAGGCAAGATGATTTGCGTTTCAGGATCTCCAAAACGAGCGTTGAACTCGATAACCTTAGGACCGTCCGCTGTCAAGATAAGCCCCGCATAAAGAACACCCAGATAAGGGCGACCTTCCTTAATCATCCCCTCTAGGACTGGCTTGACAATGGTGTCAACCGCTGTGTCAACCACGCTCTCTGGCAAGTGGGGAACTGGCGCATAGGCACCCATACCACCCGTATTAGGCCCCTTGTCGCCATCGTAAGCACGTTTGTGGTCCTGAGCCGTTGGCATGATGTAGAATTTGTCTCCATTGACAAAAGCAAAGAGAGAGAACTCTTCTCCGTCGAGGAATTCCTCGATAACTACACGCGCACCTGAGTCACCAAATTTATTGTCCAAAAGCATCTCGTGAGCTGCTTCGACTGCTTGCTCAACCGTCTCCGCAACGACGACACCTTTCCCAAGTGCCAAACCATCTGCCTTGACTACGATAGGCGCACCCTGTTTTTCGATATAGGCCTTGGCTTCCCCGAAATCTGAGAATGTGGCATAGGCTGCTGTCGGAACGCCGTATTTGACCATGATTTCCTTGGCAAAATCCTTGGACCACTCCAACTCCGCTGCCAATCTTGTCGGACCAAAAGCCTTGAGCCCAGCTTTGTTAAAATCATCCACAATCCCAGCCGCAAGGGCGTCATCTGGACCAATGAAGGTCCAAGCGATATCGTTGTCTTTTGCAAACTCAATCAATTTAGAATGTTCGGAAATGGAGATATTTACCAACTCCAACCCATCCAGAGTCATCCCATCATTCCCAGGAGCAACAAAAACCTTTTCTACCTCTTTTGACTCAAGTAACTTCTTAGCAATCGCATGTTCACGACCACCCGAACCGACAACTAACAGCTTCATTTCTCAACCTCTTTTGCGAATTATTTACTAACATTATATCATAAACGTTCGTTTTAATCTTGTTCTATTCCGTTTTTTAAGCAAAAAAAGGAAAGAAACTGTTTTCTTCCCTCTTGTCTTCTTAATGTCTAAAATGTCTCACGCCTGTGAAGACCATGGTCAAGCCATATTTATCTGCTGCTTCGATGGATTCTTGGTCACGAACAGAGCCACCTGGCTGGATGATAGCCTTGATTCCTGCTTTGGCGATTTCTTCCACGTTATCTGCAAATGGGAAGAAGGCATCTGAAGCAAGGACAGCACCATCAAGACGATCTTTAGCTTGGTCAATGGCGATACGAACGGGAGCCACACGGTTAGTTTGACCCCACTCCTATCCTCTAGAGTAATATAAACTATATTTCCCCTTACCTTATACTAAAACAACATATAAAAATAAGCAATCACTAAATTGTTTGACATTCCACCCAAATAATCTGTTTACTAAATATAATTTCTAAAACACCCAATTTAGAGAGTACTCATACAATAATTCTGATTTAATCCTTAAAAGTCAATTTCTGATGTCAAACATGCACTAATGAACTCCAGAGATAACTTTATTCCAAAATTATAAAAATAATGGACTAAAAAGCTATCAAAGACTCATTCAATACATATTCTTAAACTGAGGGATAAGCTCTTTTATTGACCGATTTTTCGTATATGTTTAACTAATAAATAAGGTTCGGATGAATTCTTAAGCTATTCTAAAGATTTAAAACCACAATATAAGCTCTATCAACTCTTTTTCATATATTTTTTAAAACCTTTCTCTAGAATAAAGCTAGAATTATCAATACAATACAATGTCTTTGGTTTTAATGATTTAAACAACTTTAGGAAAAACACATTTATAGCTCTAGATATAAAAATGAAGAATTTAGCGATTGTTACCTCCATGTATTAACTTTTCATCAACCTACTACAGTTTACGAAGTAGACTAAAGCTCATAATATAATATATTTTGAATATTTTATATTATGAGTCTTAGTCCAGCATTAAAAAATCATTAAGAATTATATTAGTATAGTTAGACAACTTAAAATAAGCTATTATGAATAAATGTTCCTTAAAATTTTAGTTAGAAAGATCCATACTACCAAAAAGTCCATTAGGGTTTGATAAAATTTGCTTATTAGTATAGAAATATTTTAATTGGCTATCATCCTTACTTAATAAATCCCACATAATAAATCCAGTATTCTCGTCCGTCAGGTAGTCAATCACACTTTTCTGTATCATAGATGGGATATCATCATTTGAGCTCAAAGCCTCAGCATGACTCTCTAAGCTACTTTTAAGATTATCCATAATAACAACTAGTTTTTCTTCAAAAAGTCGCTTACTAGTTGCTTTAAAATTATTATTCCTTGGAAATGAATAGAATATAATAAACCACCAAGATTTCTCATCTAAAAAGAAATCAGAAATTGAGGATACATTTATCAGTGATACTTCTCGACAAATTAACTTTATTATTTCTTTATGCTTTTTGTTATAGCCATAATCTTCATTTAAAAATGAGGAAATCAGCAGACCTGCTATTAAACGAGGATCATTAGCATACATTATGTTATCATATATTTTTTGTAGCTGTTTGAACGATATATTAATCTTTTTATACGACATAAATATTAGTAAATTTATCCAATCACTTGGATAATCTGTAATTATTTTATTTCCAAATTTAAAGAATGTTTCTTCAATACTAATATGTACTTTGGAAGTTTCCTGTTTAAAACTAGAAAGAATAGATTCTAATATTAAACAAGTTTTCTCTACACAATTATAATTTGGTGTTTTTGATAACAACCAAAAAACGTAATTAATGATTTTAGAAAAATGTAATGATAATTCTAAAGCGTCATCTTCTAACTTTCTATAGATGGTTGTTAGTACATAAGAGATAATTTTATTTTTTTGTTTAGGATACTTTGACAATGCTAGGTCTATACAATTTTTTAAACTTCTATAGCTCTCATTACTTCTTTTTGAACTTTTATATCTTTCATTACCTCTAAAAGGTAACTCAGATTCTGGTTTATCAACAAATAAATCATAAATTCTATTTACTACATTCCCCTTTAAATACTCTAACCATTCATTATTTAATCGGCTATATTCTTCTGTCTTTGACTCTTTAATTCTCAAGTGGTATACATTAAGTTCTTCTGATATAATCTTGTGTATTTGTTTTTCTATATCCTTATCATTAGTAAATAAATAATAATCATCAACAAAACGGCTTAATTTATAATCCCTCCCGTTTTTCAAACTTAAACTGGTTAAAACCCTATTTATATTTTTTTCAATACTTACCAATAAAAACTCTGCTAATAGACGACTCAATTCAGGACCTATAACAATCCCATTTGTTTTTGATTGATTTAAATTTTGTAAAAATGTATCTATATTCTGAAAAAGACTGCCTGTACTACTTAATGACTTAGAATTAATAGTTCTCTTTGCCACAAACCAGGAAAATGTATGTGTATATATACTACCAAAAAAGTTTTCTATATCAAAATGCAAACAATTCTCAAAGATTTCAATATTGTCATCAAATTCCTCACTTTTTAAAAAATCAGTAAGATATTTATAGGGTTTATGATTATAAAAGGAACAACTTCCCTCTATTTTTTGAAGCAAGCCTTCTCTTTCTTCAGAGGTAGAATAATACGCAAAACTTCCATCAGAATATCTATATAGTAGTTTTTTATTTATTACAGGTGTTCTAACTCCGTATACATTATATTTGTTTATATATTGCTCAATCTCATTTCCACAATAATTTATGAAGCAGTAAGATTCAAAGACACTCAGAGGATTAAGTAAGCTTAATTCTCTAAAAGAGTCTTTATTACTGACTTTAAACTTTAGCGGAGCAGCATGAAAGTGTGAATTTGCAAATTTTTTCTCTATTTTAGACGTCCTGGAGATTTTACGTAAAACAAGTTTCATATTACTATCTTTCAATAAAAAATCATATATATTTTTATGAGTAAAAAAATCTCCCCTTTCATGAGCTATTAAATCTGTCAATACAAAATCCTCTGCTTGTCTCTTTAATACATTATTACTCATTGCTTTTTCTCTCTCTATCTGTTAAAATGATGTTACACACAATCATTACCACTATGCGTTTTGTATGGTAGTAGTATTAACGACCGGTAATCATTTTCAATGCTTACCGGTTTTTTTCAGTCAATCTACCTATAAATCTCCTCTGCAATTCCTGATAACTATCTCTTTGACTAATTCGTATATCACAAGACCTTAGATACTCTGACAGCCTCGCATAATTCAACCCAATCTTTGGGTTTAAAATCACTGCTTTATTATGAAACAAATTAGAAAGAAACTTTTGATTTTTTATTTGCCCTACTAATTGATTTGGTAAGTTCGAAAATTGTTCTTCTAGAAACTTTAATTCTAAGAATTTTTCTGTTTCTTGATTCAAGTATGGACTAAATTTGTACTTTGAGAGCTCTTTGTCAAACTCTATCATTTTTTTTATCTGTTCATAATTCCTTGAAAAACCTATACTTTTCCAACATCTGTCATTTTGATCATAAAATGTTACTCGTTTAAAATAAATATCTAACCTATTCTCCAGTAATTTTTGTTTATGGGTGCTTTGATACTCATCGATAATACGATGGATTTTCTCCATCTCTTTTTCCAATTTAGTTGTAGCAATACCAAAAGTGAACTTTTTTTTATCTTTTTGATATCTAGTAGAAGGTGCTCTATAGTCATAACTGAACGAGTAACCCAAAAAATTTATAACCTCATTAAAATTTAATCTGGAGGGTAGACTTATAAAACAAACTTTTTCCTCATTAAATGTTGTTTTCTCTCCAAATACCTCCTTCATGACTTTCATCAAGTTGTTCCTAATTGAACGCTCTGTAACCGAAGAATCAAGAATTAAAATTCCATCATCTACATATCTCCCATAATAAATAAGATTATTATAATACAGAGATTCGACTTTCTCATCGAATTCCCTACCTAATATTTCTATTAACATATTATTAATACCCAATCCAGGAGATATGTTTGGCAATTGAATATATGTATTATATATAAATCTATATTCCTTAAATGATAATGTCGACTCTTTTTCTAGTAACTTTAAAACTTTTAAAATATCGATACTTCTAAAAAAATCCTTGAAATCAAATTTGAAAACAGTTGCTTTTTTATACTTAAATAAATAAGGCATTATATTCAATAGTTCATTAATTATCATATCCCTATTAGGAATTCTTATATCAAATCTCTCTCTTAAAAGAGTTTGATAATAATCTAAAACTATTATATCCTTAGCCTCAAAAGAATTTTTATCAATGACCACTCTATCTTTAATATTTTTTTCGGAAAAATATTTCTTCTCTATTCTATCTGTAAATTCTATTATGTCAAGTAATTCTGAGATTTTCTTAGAATACTTATTGCTAACTTTCCTTAGTACAGTCCAACGGTTCATGAATTATCTCCAATTCTTTCAAAATAATATATCCCAAAGCACTTTGTTCTAAAAACACCCAATCTTTGGATATTTTTTTAACATCTTAGAGATCGCATGCTCACGACCACCCGAACCGACAACAAGTAGTTTCATCTTACAACCTCTTTTGCGAATTATTTAATAACATTATACCATAAACGTTCGTTTTAATCTTGTTTCACTTAGTGTTTTAAGCTGAAAAAGGAAAGAAACTATTTTCTTCCCTTTAACGTTCTTAATGTCTAAAATGTCTCACTCCTGTAAAGATCATGGTCAAGCCATATTTATCCGCAGCTTCGATAGACTCTTGGTCACGTACGGAGCCACCAGGCTGGATGATGGCCTTGATACCTGCTTTTGCGATTTCTTCCACATTATCCGCAAATGGGAAGAAGGCATCGGAAGCAAGCACAGCGCTGTCAAGGCGGTCTTTGGCTTGGTCAATGGCAATACGTACGGAAGCCACACGGTTAGTTTGACCTGGACCAACACCCAGTGTCATGTGGTCGTTGGTCACGATAATTCCGTTTGATTTGACATACTTGATAGCCTTCCAAGCGAACTCAAGAGCTGTCGCTTCTATCTCAGTTGGCTGACGTTTGGTCACCACTTGCCAGTCAGCTGGGCTTTCCTTGACCACGTCTTGGTTTTGAACGAGGAGTCCACCAACAACACCTGTATATTCTGCTTCCATTTCACTAGCCTCTTGAGCATCAAATGGCAGGGCAAGAATACGCAAGTTTTTCTTTTTGTTGGTCAAAATAGCTAGCGCCTCATCCGTATAGCTTGGCGCGATGATGATTTCAAGGAAAACGCCATGCATCTTCTCAGCCGTCGCAGCATCCACCTCACGGTTAAGAACAACGATACCACCAAAGATAGACACTGGGTCAGACTCATAAGCGTAGTTCCAAGCAGTCTCGATGTCATCAGCCTGACCGATTCCACATGGATTCATGTGTTTGAGAGCCACAACGGTTGGACGGTCTTTGAAGTCACGGATGATACGGATGGCAGCATCCGCATCACGGATATTGTTGAAGGACAATTCCTTACCGTTAAGCTGTTTGGCTGAAGCAATCGAGTAATCTGTCGGCAAAGCTTTTTGGTAGAAATCTGCATCCTGTTGAGGATTTTCACCGTAACGCATGGCTTGTTTGAGGTCATAGGTCAAAGTCAACTTTTCAGGCTTACTTTCACCCACTTGAGCTGTAAAATACTCTGCAATCAAGGCATCATAAGCTGCTGTGTGACGGAAAACCTTGGCTGCCAGACGTTGTCGAGTTTCGTAAATTGTTTCACCGTTGGCTGACAATTCGTCAAGAACTACAGCATAATCCTCTGGGTCTACAACAACTGTTACGCTAGCATGATTTTTAGCCGCTGAACGAAGCATAGATGGCCCACCAATGTCAATATTTTCCACTGCATCAGCGTAAGTCACATCTGGTTTGAGGATGGTTTCCTTAAATGGGTAAAGGTTGACCACAACAAGGTCGATAAGCTCAATTTGATTATCCTTGGCTGCTTGAAGGTGACTATCCAAGTCACGACGAGCCAAGAGTCCACCGTGTATATTTGGATGAAGGGTCTTAACACGACCATCCATCATTTCTGGGAAACCAGTCACATCATCGATGGCAACCGTATCCACCCCAGCATTATCAAGGGTAACCTTTGTCCCACCTGTTGAGATGATGTCCCAACCAAGTTTTTTAAGTTCTTGGGCAAATTCAACAATGCCCGCTTTATCTGAGACGCTGATTAAAGCTTTTTTCGTCATTCTATTCCTCTTTCTTTAGGTCCAAGCGCATAGCGACTTCGTTATTTTCTTTTATAAATCCTGTTTCCTGAAAACCCAAACTAGTCAACAGGTGCTTCATTTTTTCATTTCCAACCACATAATCTGCGACAATATGATTGCAAGTGCTATCCATCTGAGCCTTTTTGATCAGAACTTCCACAGCTTTTCGTCCATAACCTCTTCCTTGGTACTGTTGGCCAATCATTATCCGCCAGATAAAGTATTCCGCTTCATCCTTATCTATTTCCAGCAGGAGAAAGCCAACCACTTGCTTATCCCAATAGATTGCCATCGGAAACACATCCCCATTCTCTCGGTAGAGCCATGCGTCAGCTAAAGAGCGTACATTTGGAGACACGAAACGTGCTCGTTCATCAGCTTCAGATATTTTCAAATCTAGCACTGCCTGAAAACTGTTCTCATCTACTAATTTCAGTTCAATCATTTTTTCTCCTAGCAAGATTGCACAATCAAAATTTGATTTACTTCTTACCTTCTCTCCACTCCCAAGCTACCCAGCACCTCCGGATACAACTTGTACTCTGCCTCATGAATGCGAGTTTCAAAGCTTTCGATGGAATCATCAGCTAACCGTGGCACACGCACTTGTTTGATAACCTTGCCTGTATCCACACCTGAATCCACCCAGTGAATGGTCACACCACTCTCAGCGACACCCGCATTCCAAGCATCCTCAATCCCATGAGCTCCTGGAAATTCTGGCAGGTAGGCTGGATGAATGTTGATAATCCGACCTTCATAAGTCGCCAATAAGGTTGGCCCAACGATTTTCATGTAGCCTGCTAGGCAAACCAAGTCAATCTGATGTTCTTCCAAGAGCTCAACAAGGGCTTCTTCGTAGTCTGCCTTGCTCTCAAACTCCTTGAGTTCAAAAGCATAGGACAGAACGCCGAGCTTGTCTGCCCGCTCGAGCACATAGGCATCACGATGGTCTGAAAAGACAAACTCTACTGGAAATTGTTCCGCTATCACCTGAAAATTTGAGCCATTCCCAGAGGCAAAAACCGCTATTTTTTTCATTTGATGATGACACTTTCGTTTTCTTTCTTAACGATACGACCAATTTCATAGACTGGTTCATTCAACAATTCCTTGACACGACTTACATTTTCAGGGCTAACTGCAAACATAAGTCCCACACCCATATTGAAGATTTCAAACATTTCTTCGTGTTTGATCTGACCGTATTTTTCAAGGGCTTTGAAAATCGGTAAAACTGGAACCTTGTCTTCCTCAATCTCAGCAGCCAAGTCAACTGCAAACATACGAGGGACATTCTCAATAAAGCCACCACCTGTGATATGGGCAATGCCGTTGACCAAGCCTTCCTTGATGAGTGGTAAGACAGCCTTGACATAGATACGAGTCGGCTCAAGAAGAACTTCCTTGAGTTGCTTGCCTTCCAATTCTGGCAAGATTTCCTCACCTGTGTAGTCGGCAAAGACACGGCGAACGAGGGAGTAACCATTTGAGTGAATCCCACTTGAAGCAAGTCCGAGAAGAACATCTCCTTCTGCCACCTTTGAACCGTCAATAATTTGAGATTTTTCAGCCACCCCGACCGCGAAACCAGCCAAGTCATAGTCATTTTCGCCATACATACCAGGCATTTCAGCTGTTTCACCACCGATGAGGGCAGCGCCTGCCTGCACACAACCTTCTGCCACACCAGCAACCACTTGTTCTAGCTTAGCTGGTTCATTCTTCCCTGTCGCCACATAGTCGAGGAAATAGAGAGGCTCCGCACCTGCAGCGATGATATCATTGACACACATGGCCACACAGTCCTGACCGATAGTATCGTGCTTGTCGTACTTGATAGCCAACATGAGCTTAGTTCCGACACCATCAGTCCCTGAAATCAAGACGGGTTCTTTAACCCCAGTCTTTGAAAGGTCAAACATACCACCAAAGCCACCAAGAGCTCCCATGACACCTGCACGCTCCGTACGAGCCACGTGCTTTTTAATCCGTTCAACAACTTCATAACCCGCTTCAACATCCACCCCAGACTGGGCATAAGCATTTTTTGTCATTTATTTATTCCTTTTCTTTTTTTGAGAAAGACTGCGACGTATTTTTAGATAAACAATTATTTTATCTAAAAATACTAGTCAGGTCTCTAGCTTTGGTCCCATAGGGGAAAGCGTCTACTGACAAATGCTTTAGCTTTTAGTCAGTAGTGAGACGTGGAGCGTACGCATTTTTATTTGTCATTTTTATATTCCTTTTCTTTAATGGAGGATCTATTGTCTATTTGTAAAAACTGGTCTTTTCTTCCAAACTTCTACGATAGTCTTCTTCATAGTCGTAGAGAGGTGTTGGGTAGTCACCGTCAAAGTAAGCGACACAGAGCCCACCATTTGGTGCATCCGTTTCAATACCAATTGAATCAATCAATCCTTCAACAGAAAGATAAGTCAGACTGTCCGCACCAATGATTTGACGCGTTTCTTCAACCGTATGATTGGCCGCAATTAGCTCCTGACGGGTCTGGATATCAATTCCATAGAAGCATGGATAAGCTAGCGCTGGACTGCCAATAGCAACGTGAACCTCAGTTGCACCCGCTTCTTTCAAGAGCTGAACGATACGACGAGAGGTTGTTCCACGTACAATAGAATCATCAATCATAACAACACGCTTGCCTTTGACAACACCTGAAACAGCAGAGAGTTTCATCCGTACCCCTTGCTCCCGCAATTCTTGAGTCGGTTGGATAAAGGTACGTTGGGTGTATTGGTTTTTGATGAGGCCCATTTCATTTGGTAGCCCGGACTCTTCTGCAAATCCCATAGCCGCGCTGAGGGAAGAATTGGGCACACCGACCACGATATCCGCCTCATGCTTGAATTCACGCGCCAATTGGGCACCCATACGTTTACGTGCCGTATGAACATTAACACCATGAATGTTAGAATCAGGGCGGGCAAAATAGATATACTCCATAGAACAGATTGCTAACTGAGTATCATCTGTATAGCTATCATACTGGATGCCTTTGTCATCAATGATCACAATCTCACCTGGCTTCAAATCACGAATCCACTCTGCACCAATGACCTCAAAAGCACAGGTTTCGGAAGAAACGACTACTGCTCCATTAGCCATCTTTCCGATAGAAAGGGGACGGAAACCATTGGGGTCAAGAGCCGCAATCAACTTGTCCTCAAACAGCAAGATATAGGCAAAACCACCTTTAACTAGACTGAGCGCCTCCTTGATTTTGCCCATCAAGTTCGGATTATGACTGCGACGAATGAGATGAGCCAAAATTTCCGAGTCCGAAGTCGCGCTGAAAATCGCTCCTCTTTGTTCCAGTTCTTTCTTGAGAGAGGCTGCATTGGTCAGATTCCCATTATGAGCCAACCCAAACTGCATATCGTGAAAACGGAAGAGGAAAGGCTGAATGTTATCTACAGAAGCTTCGCCAGCAGTTGCATAACGCACATGCCCAATCGCACCAGTTCCTGTCAATTTATCCAAATTAGCAGGATTTCTGAAGACTTCTGATAAAAGTCCCATGTCACGATGGCGCTTCAATTGTCCCTGATCATTGGAGAGGATTCCTGCCCCCTCCTGACCACGGTGCTGAAGACTATGGAGTCCAAAATAGGTCAATTTAGCAGCATCTGGATGTCCCCAGATACCGAAAACACCACATTCTTCATTAAGAGATTTTACTTCGTATGTCATTTTATATACCTAATTTTTATTTGTGTAGCACCAAGAGCTAAATCTACATGACTTTTACATTACTAATACTATCTATTAGCAAATCTGCAAGTCTTATTTTCCAGTAAAGTATTTAACCGCTGACGCGAACAGGTGCTGGTCTTTATTTCCTGGGATGTTTTGGAAAAGACCGTCTTCATAACGTTCTGAGTGTCCCATCTTACCGATGATTTGACCATTCTTGCTGGTAATTCCTTCGATGGCATGGACAGAACCATTCGGATTGTACTTAGAATCCATACTTGGTTTGCCGTCAAAGTCAACATATTGGCTGAAAATTTGGCCATTGTCACGGAGCTCTGCAAATTCCTCAGCTGTCACGACAAACTTCCCTTCACCGTGTGAAACAGGAATGGCATGAATCTCACCAACTTCCACTCCAGCAAGCCATGGTGAGTTAGTATTGGCAATGCGAGTTTCCACCATCTTGGCCACGTGTTGGTTGGCATCATTGTAGAAGAGGGTTGGGCTAGTACTAGTGGCTTCTTCAAAGTTCCCGTATGGAAGAAGACCTGATTTGACCAAAGCCTGGAATCCATTACAGATACCGATAATCAAGCCACCACGGGCGATAAAGCTATCAATAGCTGCACGCACTTTTTCATTGAGCAGGATATTGACAATAAACTTAGCTGAACCATCTGGTTCGTCCGCAGCTGAGAAGCCACCTGCAAAGAAGAGAATGTTGGCCTTGTTGATATTGTCAACCATAGTTTCAACTGACTTGACAATGGCTTCTTCATTCAAGGTCACAAATGGCACCAAGTTGACCTCTGCACCTTCTTTCTCAAAGGCCTTAGCTGAGTCATATTCTGAGTTGGTTCCTGGGAAGACTGGGATGTAAACCACAGGTTTTTCAATGGTTTCTTTGGATTTGATGACTGTGTTAGAAGCGACAGCTGGCACTTCAGCCAATTCTTGAGATTGGGCAAATTCAGTAGGGTAAACTTCTTCCAGTTTCCCTTGGAAGGCACTGTCAAGCTTCTGTCCATCTAGCTTCACACCGTTGACAGTCAGTGTAAAGTCTGCTTTCGTTTGACCAATCTTCTCTACTCCAGCAATTTCTTCAGGAGAGGTAAAGACAAATCCACCCAATTGAGCTGTCAAGGCTGTTTCAAGTTCAGGCAAGGTTACCTCTGCACCGATATGGTTCCCAAAGGTAGCAAGAGCCAAACTTTCAACGACACCACCATATTTAACAGCTGATGCAGATGTTACTTTGTAAGTTGCTTGGATGGCTTCAAACTGAGCAAAGTGAGACTTAATCAAGTCAAAATCAATCTCTGCAGAGAGGGCCTGACCTGGGATGTAGTAGATGTTTTCACCAGCAGCTTTGAACTCGGGAGAAAGCACCTTACGGCTATCCGCTGTCGTCACCCCAAAAGCGACCAAGGTTGGTGGTACGGTTAATTCTTCAAAGGTACCAGACATAGAGTCCTTACCACCGATAGATGGCAAGCCAAGCTGAATTTGTGCTTCGATAGAACCTAGAAGAGCAGCTACTGGCTGACCGAAACGCTCTGCTTGTTTGTCCATGCGCTCGAAATACTCTTGGTAAGAGAAACGAGCCTTAGACCAGTTGGCACCAGCAGCCACCAAACGAGCAGTCGCTTCAATAACCGCATAAGCAGCACCGTGGTATGGAGACCATTCTGCTACATAAGGGTTGAAACCTTGAGCAATGACTGACGCAGTATGAGTCACACCATGTTGTACAGGCAATTTCTGCACAGAAGCCTCAGTTGGTGTGAGTTGGTAACGACCACCAAGTGGGTGATTAACCGTTGAACGACCAACAGAGCAATCAAAGATAGTCTGCAAGCCTTTTTGACTCGCATGGTTGAGGTCAGATAGAACCGCAAGGGTATCAACTTCAAGTGTGTCAGCAGATGTTTGACGTTCTTCTGGGAGTTTGACATCCTTGTCCACAACCTTAGCATCGACGACCACGCGCACACCGTTTGTATCAAGGAAACGACGTTCCAAGTCGACAATGGTTTCACCATTCCAGTGCATGACCAAATTTGGTTTTTCAGTGACTGTCGCTACCACAACAGCATCAATATTTTCTTTGTTACATGCTGCAACGAAGGCAGCCACATCTTCAGGACGAACCACCACAGCCATCCGTTCTTGAGACTCAGAGATGGCAATTTCGGTACCATTCAAGCCTTGGTATTTAAGAGGCACCTTGTTAAGGTCGATTTCAAGACCGTCTGCTAATTCACCAATAGCTACACAGACACCACCAGCGCCAAAATCATTTGATTTTTTGATAAGACGAGTCACATCGCCATTACGGAAAAGTCGTTGAATCTTGCGTTCTTCGATGGCATTTCCTTTTTGAACCTCAGCTCCAGCAGTTTCCACAGACTCAACTGTTTGAACCTTAGAAGAGCCCGTCGCACCACCGACACCATCACGTCCAGTCTTACCTCCAAGGAGGATAATGACATCACCAGCTTCCGGTTTTTCACGGACCACATTGCCCTTAGGAGCCGCACCGACAACAGCACCTAGCTCCATGCGTTTAGCTACAAAGCCTGGATGAAAATACTCACGAACGTAGGTCGTTGCAAGCCCAATCTGGTTACCATATGAAGAATAACCGTGAGCAGCTGTTTTAGAAATGACTTGTTGTGGCAATTTCCCAGCGCGAGTTTCCGAAATCGGTGCTGTAATATCACCAGCACCTGAAATACGCATGGCTTGGTAGACATATGAGCGACCTGACAATGGGTCACGAATGGCTCCACCAATACAAGTAGCAGCCCCACCAAATGGTTCGATTTCTGTTGGGTGGTTGTGGGTTTCGTTCTTGAACATGAGGAGCCATGGCTCTTTCACACCATCAACGTCCACTTCAATTTCGACTGAGCAAGCATTGATTTCATCTGACACTTCCATATCGTCCAAACGTCCATTGGCACGCTCATAACGACCGAAAATAGTCGCCATATCCATCAAGGTTTGTGGCTTTTCAGAACGCCCCAACTCATCACGCATGGCAATATATTTTTCATAGGTTGACTGCAATTGCTTTTGGAATTTAGAAGCTGAGAAATCAATGTGTTTCAACTCTGTCTCAAAAGTCGTGTGACGGCAGTGATCAGACCAGTAAGTGTCCAAAACCTTGAGTTCTGTTTCCGTCGGCACGCGCCCGATTGACTTAAAGTAGTCTTGGATAAAGAGCAAATCATCCACTTCCATTGCCATCCCTTGCTCTGCCTTGTAGCGGGCAAAGTCTTCTGCTGTATAGCTTTCAAAGAAAGTCAATTTCGGAATGGTCTTGTCTGACTCTGAAAATTCCTGCTTGGCAATCCCTGTCGTGATATCCTTGAAACGAGAATCAACTGGATTGAGCAAGTAGTTCTTGACCGACTCTAACTCAGTCGCATCAATATCTTTATTCACCAAGTAAAGTTGGGCTGTATTGACTGTCACATCACTCGAACTTCCCAGCAAAAGCAAGGCTTCCTGTGAAGAAGCTGCACGCTGGTCAAACTGCCCTGGCAGGCTTTCAATAGCAAAGAAAGCATAGTTGGCAAGATCCGCTTGCACAGCCGCTTCATCCAAGACATGATCTGTCACCTGCTCAGAGAAGATGTGTTTCTCTGCAGGTGCAAACAGGTCCTCTGCCAAATCAAATACATCATACACTTGCACAATACGAATACTTTTCAAGCTTGAAAGCCCCAAGTTGTGCTGGAGCTCTCTTACCAAACTCTCTGACTTGACCTGAAAATCAGCCTTTTTTTCAACAAAAATACGTTTATCCATCAATTCTTATTCCTTTATTTCAGCTCTTGCAATGTTCCCAAACAGCCTTGAGGTTGTTATTTCAATTCCTGCAACTTTTCCCAGACAATCTCGTAAACGTCTGTTAGTTCACCTAGACCCCTACGGAGTGAAAAGGTCTGGGGGACCTTTTCAGCCTGAGTCCTTTTAGTTGAGAGACGAAGGTTCTCCGTTGCTAACAGATTATTTCAAACCCTGCAACTTTTCCCAAACAATCTCATAAACGTCGGTTAGTTCTCCCAATCCTCTACGGAAAACATCCTTATCCATGTGGTTGCCATCCGCATCCCACAAGCGGCAGTTATCTGGTGAAAATTCATCTGCCAAAATAATCTTGCCATCCTTGTCAAAACCGAACTCTAGCTTAAAGTCAATCAACTTAAGCCCAATCTCAGCAAACCAGACCTTCAAAAGTTCATTGATACGACGGGTTTCTTCCTTCAAGTAGGCAATCTGCTGGTCATCCGCAATCTGTAGGAATTTCACATGCTCGTCATTGATGAATGGATCATCCAAATCATCATTTTTATAGTAAAATTCGACAATCGGAGTATCCAAGGCGATTCCCTCATCCACACCAAAACGTTTTGAAAAGGAACCAGCAGTATAGTTGCGGAGCACGACTTCCAAAGGAATAATCTTAACCTTTTTATTGAGTTGTTCTGTGTCTGAAAGTTTCTCCACAAAGTGAGTCGCCACACCAACCGCATTTAATTTCTCAAAAATAAAAGATGAAATCTGATTATTCAACACTCCCTTACCTGCAATCTGCTCCTTCTTGACACCGTTAAAAGCAGTCGCCTGGTCCTTGTAAGTCGAAATAATAAGATTTTCATCCTCAGTTGTATAGATATCTTTAGCTTTTCCCGAATAGATTAATTGTTTTGACATTTTAAAGTTCGCCTTTCGTATTACTTGAGCACATTCTACCACAAAAACCCTAAAATTACAAGAATTTAACCGAATAAATAACACATTTACTTCAAAAATAATAAAGAAAAAACTGCAAGAAGTATCTTTCTCACAGTTTTAAAATCATTTAATACTCTTCGAAAATCAAATTCAAACTGCGTCAACGTCGCCTTGCCGTACTCAAGTACAGCCTGCGGCTAGTTTTCTAGTTTGCTCTTTGATTTTCATTGAGTA
The DNA here is from genome assembly GCF_002871495.1 of Streptococcus sp. UMB0029. GTDB lineage: Bacteria > Bacillota > Bacilli > Lactobacillales > Streptococcaceae > Streptococcus. Next base: position 75,537 of record NZ_PNGD01000009.1, on the reverse strand, counting down.
TAACTCTAAAAACACGAACATTACTCTTTGTTCAAAAATTGATCCAAATAATAGCGCAGATAACTTTTCTTGCCTGTAATCATCTGCAGACGACCCTCCACCCCGTACCGAAGTTTTTCAGCCTGCTCAGAAGTTAGATTAGTCTCCGCCTCGATTTTAAAGAAATTCCCTTTCTCAGTCTTAGTAGCTGTCGCATCAATACTTGTAATAGTAGAATCTAAGAAAAGTTGATTCTTGGCATCATGAGTCGTCGTATAGCGAACAGAATCACCGACCTTGATTCTTGCTACATCTTTGGAACTTAGATAAGCTGTGAGTTTGGCTTTCCCTTCTTTTTCCAAAGACGGATAGAGTTGGGCTAGTAGGGCACCTTCTGCTACCATGATAGAATCACTGGTCTCAGTATTAAGATGAAGCACCCCATCCTCACTCGCCGTAATTTTCCCCTTGTCTAAAAGATTTCCCTGTACCTTCTTGCCTGACTCTGTCTCCAAGATTTTCTGGTCTAGAAGGGTCAATTCCTGACCAACCTTAGCCAAGTGTTGGGATTTGAGAGACTCCAATTGACTGCTTAAGCCTGACGCATAGGCTTGCTGGGTACCTGAACCTGCATACTGAACACGGTAAGTAGCAAGACTAGATTCTAACTGAGAAAGCTGCGCTTCAACCTGCGCCACTGCCTGGGATTTAGCTTGGGAATTTTCCTCACTCTGAGACTTATAGGACTGGTAGAGAGAGTAGACTAGATTCTGACTGGCCAAGGAAGCACCTGTTTCAATAGCTGACTTAGCTGTCTGGTAATCGCGAATTTTAGCCTCTGTTTGGCTGATGAGGTTGCCGATTTCGGCTTGGGTTTGGCTAGCTGCTGCATTCTGAGATGCGATGGTCTCATTTTGTTGCGATGTACTAGCCCTAAGACTAGCCGCTTGGCTGAGGTAGTCGCGAAAGGTGGCTTGGTAGCCAAACTTATCCTCCTCTGGAAAGTGGTTCTCCCCTTCTTGCAGGCTCTTTTGCAAATACTCCAATTGCTTTTTTTGATTCTTGAGCATGTCCAACTGACTAGAATAGGCCTCCGCTTGGACACCCTCTGCCCCTTCTTGATATTGAACCAACAGCTCTCCCTTTTTAACCAGCTTATTTTCTTCCAAATGATTGACAAGAATGCGATTGTTGCTAGTTGACTGGATATTGGCAAGGATACGACTAGGCTCGACAGTAGCTCTAGTAGACAAACTCATCTCCTTCTCTGCAAATGTTGCAAATCCAAGCAAAAACACGAGCAGAAGGGACATGGGGACAATCACCCGACTGGAAAAATTATGGTAACGACGATTATAAAACTCCGCACTTTCTAAAAATTCTGCTTTCATCCTCTCCTCTTTCTAGCTATTCACCAAATGGGCGTAAAAGCCACCCTGTGCAAGCAAATCAGCATGCTTTCCTTCTTCGACAATCTTGCCCTGATCCAAGACAACAACCTTCTCTGTCCGCTCAGCAATGGTCAAGCGGTGAGCAATGAAAATCAAGGTTTTATCTAAAGACATCAGATTATCGACAATTCGCTTCTCTGTCAGAATATCCAAACTGCTGGTCGCCTCATCCAAAATCAAGACAGGTGCATCTGTCAAGAGAGCACGCGCCAGAGCGATTCTCTGCCGTTGACCACCTGAAATTCCTGCCCCATCCGAAGTCAATTCTGTCTGGTAATTCAGTGGCATGCGCTCAATATCCTCCCGAATCTCTGCCAATTCGACCGCCCGTAAGATATCCTCCTGGGTCGTCCCCTCCTTGGCTCCCAAAAGAAGATTCTCCAAAATCGTTCCGTTAAAGACATAGGGCTGTTGAGGCAGATAGTTGATATACTGACGCAGAGCCTTTTTATCAATTTGATTGAGATTGACACCACCCAGACTAATCTCTCCCTGACTTGGGTCGTAAAAATTAACCATCATCTTAGCCAAGGTCGTCTTACCTGACCCTGAAATCCCCACAAAAGCCACCTTAGAGCCTTGAGGAATAGTCAAATTGATATCCGACAAGACATCTCGACCATAGCCATACTTATAGTAAACCTGCTTGAAGATCATATCTCCCTTCATCAAGCTCAGATCCTCAACTGTTTTCTTCTCCTCAAACTCAGAAGCTACCAGATAAACCTCATTTAGGCGGTTATTAGCAACCTGCGCTGTCTGAAGCTTGGTTTGCAGATTGATAATATTTTCCAAAGGATTGGTAAAGTAAACAAGCAAGGTATTATAGGTAATCAACTGCCCCAAACTCATCTTGCCATCCATGACCAGAACAGCCCCCATCCAGAGAATACCGACATTGAGCAAGAGATGGGCAACTTTTTTCAGAGCCTTTTGCTGACTCTCTGCCCGACTATAGGTAAAGGATTTCTTCAGATAATCCACAAATTCCTTGTCAATTTTTTGGTAACGCTGACTTTCACTGGTCAAGGATTTGATAGTCTCAATACCATTGATGTCCTCAATGATAGAAGAAGACAGAACCGCATTAGCTTCCATGGTATCCCGATTCATCTTTTCAAACGGCTTCATAAAGGCAAAGATAATCACTGTATAGATAGGAAGCGCCAATAAAGTCATGAAAAAGAGATTGGTATTTTGTGAAAATAAAACAAGGGAAATAATGACAACCGTTGACACATCTAGGAAAATCGAAAGAATGGTCGAAGCCAGCGCATCAATGATACTGTTAGCATCTGTAAAACGAGACACGATTTCCCCTGTCCGACGTGTCGCAAAAAAGGACATAGGCAGGTGAAAAACATGCTTGATATAGGACAAAATCACATCAATAGACAAGCGTTGCCCCAAAACAAGCAAGAGATACTCCTGAGCGTAAGACAAGATTTGCTGGAGGATATAGACAATCACCAGCCCAATAGAAATAATCCCCAGTGTCGAACGCATCTGATCTGGCACATAGGTATCAATGATAGACTGCAGATAATAAGAACCCACAATGTTAATCAAGGTTACCAAGAGTGTTGCCAAAACGATATTGGCAATCAAACCACGCTGTTTCACTAATATAGGGATAAAAGATAGCAGACCATTTTTTTGATCCTTATGAGGCTTATAGTCTGGACTAGGCGCCATAAACAGAGTCACTCCTGTCCATTCTTCCGCAAAACGCTCACGTGGTAGTTTGGTCAATTTCACCCCAGGATCTGGATCAGCAATATGAATGCTGTCCTTATCCTGCCCAGTCACCACATAGTAGTGAAGCAATCTCCCTTCCTTAAGCACATGGGCAACAAAAGGAAAGGTCAAATCTGGCAAATCAAAGAGCGTCATATCCGCCTTGATCGCTCGCGTCTCAAAGCCAATCTCCTCTGCTACCTTGACCAAGCCCAAAGCCGTCGTCCCATCCATGGTCGTCTTAGCCAATTCTCGCAAGTGAGCTAAAGAATAGTAACTACCATAGTAGCCAAAAACCATGGCTAATGAAGCTACACCGCAGTCCATCTGATCCACCTGCGGACGATAGTGACGTTTCCCAAATTTCATATTCATCTCCTTTTCCTAATACCCAATGAAAATCAAAGATCAAACCAGGAAACTAGCCGCAGGTTGCTCAAAGCACGGCTTTGATGTTGTAGATAGAACTGACGAAGTCAGTAACATCTACACGGCAAGGCGACGTTGACGTGGTTTGAAGAGATTTTCGAAGAGTATAAACTCATCTGATAATAACTATCTTACCCCAATCCTCAAACAAAAACTGGACTTCCTCCCCAAATGCGCCTATCTACCTCCCAACTGCACTTTTTGAATAAAGAAAATAGGCAGAACAAGCGTTCTACCTAAAATATATATTTATTTCTTTTTCTTCCTAATTCTTTTGTCAATCATATATAAAACGATAATCGAAAACAGCGGTGGTACAATATAACTCTTTTCACTCATTGTCAGTTGAAATCCCAGAGTTGCTAGTATCTTAAAGATGAAAATATTCATCAAAAATAGAAAAACAAATACTAAAAAATATCTTAAAACCTTCTTCATTCCTTTTCTTCGACTTTCCTAATTTCTATACCTATTTTATCAAAAATACATGTAAAACTCCAAATAAACTCCAAACGATATAAATAAACACCTCAACTGCACTTTTGGGATAAAAAATAGGCAGAACAAATGTTCTACCTACTAAAAATATGGTATGAAAGGAAATTGATTTTTTACTGACACCCTAGGCAAACTTGGAACAAATAAATCATTGATAGTAACATTTGTGACATCCTATTTATTACTTCAATTTCTAATGTCCCTGCTATTTCTAAGCCACCTCTGGTATGATCCATTCCTAGTCAGAATAGATAACACCGTTCTAAATTACGATTCATAGTTACTCCTTTTTTTGATTCGTTACTATAAGATTTCTATTTCCCCATAGATTGTCTACCGCTTCAAATCTATCTATTCTTTTTTTCTTTACTTCTATATAAAAGAATGAATACCATCATAAATAATGCAACCGTGGGTATATTAAGATTATCAAACCAAGTAGGTAAAGATACTTTATTTATATCAGCTACTAATCTGATGATAATATAAGACATTGAACTAAGTAATACCATAATTTCAGGCAAAACTTTCAGTATTGATTTAACAAATTTCATATTAAACTCCAATGTGATGCATTCTTAGATTCTAGCCTAGCTATTTTCAGCGCAGACTAACAAGTCATTCTTAACTGCTCACTCTACTTGCTTTTTATTGACCTTATACCCTAGATAAAAGAGCCCAAATAAAACGGGGTAAATTTCTGGATAAAATAAGGTATTGATCGGATTTTTTAACATCAAATACGTTGCGATGTAGATTATGAGCGATACGGTAAAATATCCCTCAGCGAATCCTAATAAAAATGTTTTCATAAGAAACTCCTAATTACCTGACAAGAATGGCGGAAAAACGCTACCATTCACATGCACAAAATCCTTTTGATTCATGTTCTTCACTTATAGTTTTGATTATTTTTTGACAAATCTTTGCGAAAAATACCAAAATATCCTGCGAAAAGCAAACCAACTAAAGTCCATTGCCAATTAAAGGATACTAACGAACCTGTACGAATCACATGAAGCGCGACATTAAGAGTTATTCCCAACAAAGGACATATAGTTGCTAGTTTAGGTAACAATGTATTGAGATTAATGTTGCGATTATTCATTATCTAACGCCCACGACGAGCCAAATCTGAACCAAATTTGTAACCAGCATTAAAAATTTGTACAGCAGCATTCAGTACTCCTGCAATCCCAACTGCTTCCGCAAGACCAAAACCACCTTTTGTTCCTACTAATTCATCGTCAGATAATTGATAAAATTGTTCTAAGTTCATGTTCGTCATTACTCCTTTGTATTATATTTTATTGCTATGTAAATGATTAAAATGAGTATTGGATAAGTAAATACTTCTGAAATATCCATAAAATTTATACTATACTGTCCAGATAATATTTTATAATCAATTAAAATTTGAACGATAGTAAAAATAATACGTATCGATAACAATACCCCTAGTAATATCACTTCTTTTTTTAAAAACATAGAAATACCTCTCTGACTACAATCAGATTATGGTCTATTCGCATAATACCCTATAGCTACTGTAATAATCCTTTGATAACAATTAATAAACCTGCTCCAACTTATTCACTTTGCTCTACGATTTCAAATTGATTCAAATTTTGCATGTTATACCCCTCTTTAAATAATACTAGCTAATCCAATAGCTACGCCTACTAATAAACCCACTATTGCTGAAGCTGATATAATAACAGCCGCAAATTCGTTTGAAAAATTCATTGATTTCTCCAAAGTGTCTTATCTAAAGTAACCCCATGCAACTAGCCCTGCAGCAGATAAGCTGCCGACAACATACCCCGCAACCTTGATTCCTACTGGAACTGCTACTACCGCTGCAGGAAGTACTCCTCCATTAACTGTTGCTAGTTCTTTTTCTGTCATTGCTGTAAACTGATTATCATTTACTAAAATATTCATTTTAAGTTCTCCTTGCTCTTATTCACTTTTGCTTTAAATATTTCTTTTTTATTAATATAGTATGTCAATGCTACTAACAAAATACAGATCCCCAACGATACCTTCTCTAAATTAAGTAGAGAATAAGTTAATAATATGCTGTAAGCTATTAAAGCAGATCCTATATATATTTTTTTTAATATTCTATTCATAAAACTTACTCAAGATCTTATTTCAGATTTTTTCCAACTTGATAAAGACCTGCTCCCAGTATAATAGCCCCTCCTGTTACAGAAAAACCTTTAAACGCAGCTACTCCAAACGCAACTACTAGTGGTGCAATTCCCCCATCTACATTCATCAACTCTTCTTCTGTAAGAGCTACAAAGTTCTGTTCCATTTTGTCAAAATTTGTCATCTTTTTTCTCCTTTATTTCTATTTTTTAGTTTACGATTTCTGACTCTTAAACCATTTTAAAAACCAGAATAGATAAATTACTGAATTCCTTTTCCTTCCTTTTCGTCTCACTTATCTATTTGAGAAGTGATTTAAAATGAACAGGTAAATTTCATTTATTTTAAATACCATTTGATAAACCATGGCAATAAGATTGGTAAATACATCGCGTAATCTCCTTCCTTTTCGTCTCACTTATTTATTCGAAAAATAATTCGAAAATGTACAACTAAATTAAATTTTATTTGAAAATTTATGATTTATCCAAAGTGTTTTATCTTAGATAGAGTAACCCCATGCAACTAGATCTACAGCAGATAAATCTCCGATAATATACCTTTTACGAGACTTTTTACTCTGTTCTTGTTTTCATTTATTAGCGTTCTTTTTCTGTCATTGCTGTAAACTGATGATCGTTTCCTAAAATATTCTTAGTCTAATTCACTTTGGGTTTAAATGTTTCTTTTTTATTAATATAGTATGTCAATGCTACTAACAAAATACAGCTCTCCAACGATACCTTTTCTAAATTAAATAGAGAATAAATTAATAATATGCTGAAAGCTGTTAAAACAAAACCTAATAAAAATTTTTTCATAGCAAGCTCTTATTTTTCCCTCTGTCTAACCTTGTTATCATCTTGTTAATGAAGAGCAACACAAGAGTAGAAAATAAAGGTGGCACGAGGTAACTAGCTACACTGCCCGTCAAAGAAAAACCAAGCATAGCTAATATTCCAAGCAACATCAAATTCATGATAGCCATAGAGACAAACAATAAAACAATTTTTATTACTTTAGTTATTTCATTTTTCATTGCACCACCTCATAAGTATTAAAAAATTATCGCAATCTTGAAAGTCCCCAATCGCCTATTGCTTTAACGCTTTTTCCTGCAACGTAAACAGAAACAGCTGTCCCACCAATGATTCCAACCGCCTTGGTTACACCCCATGCTAACGCAAGAGCACCTACTACAGAGCCACCTGAAATTTTTTCCAATTCATCTGATTTCATATTTTCAAAGTTATAATTCATTATCTATCCCCTTCATCTATTAATTAGTAGCTAGAGCAGCAAAACCTACTGCTACACCTGCTGATAGAGCATGGCCGACTAATACTTTTGTCCCCCAAATAGTAAACAATACAGGACCAAAGAATCCCCCATCCACATTCACCAACTCTTCTTCTGTAAGAGCTACAAAGTTCTGTTCCATTTTGTCAAAATTTGTCATCTTTTTTCTCCTCAATTTTTATGTTTTGTTATATCTTTAATGTTTAGCCTCTAAGCCACTTAAATAGCCAGATTGGATAAATAACTGAAATAAGCATTTCTAATCTCCTTCCTTTTCTTTCTTACTTATTTATTCGAAAAAGAATTCGAAAATGTACAACTAAATTAAATTTTATTTGAAAAATAATTTAGTAAACCATGGATAGAAAATTGGTAGATACATGAAGCAAACTCCTTTCTGTTTCCTCTTACTTATCTATTCGAAAAAAATTTCGAAAATGTACAACTAAATTAAATTTTATTTAAAAAATAATTTAATAAACCACGGGTAGAAAATTGGTAGATACATAAACCAAACTTCTTTCCTTTTTCTTCTCACTTATCTATTCGAAAAAAATTTCGAAAATGTACAACTAAATTAAATTTATTTAAAAAATAATTTAGTAAACCACGGATAAAAAATTGGTAGATACATAAACCAGGCTCCTTTCTGTTTCCTCTTACCTATCTATTCGAAAAAAATTTCAAAAATGAACAACTAAATTAAATTTTATTTAAAAAATAACTCAGTAAACCATGGGTAGAACATTGATATAAACATGAACTAGGCTCCTTTCCTTTTCCTCTTACTTATCTATTCGAAAAAGAAGTCAAAAAAATAAGAATATCAGAAAATTTTCCGACATTCTTATTGATAAATTCATTCAAATCTAACAGATATTAGACATTGAGATGTTTTTTAAGGGTTCTTCTAGCTGTCCGTGATACGGGGAAGTGCAAGCCTTCTAACAGGGTCACTTCTGTCGCAGTCATCTCTTCAATGGCCTGTAAACTAACCAACGTATTGCGATTGGCATAGACAAAGTAATCTTTTTCAGCCTTGGCAGCAATATCTTTGAGACTACCATAAATGGTCTTGATAGAATGATTGGCATAATAGACCTTGATACGATGGGATTCCACTGAAGTTTCAAAGGCTAAAATCTCATGGTAGGGCAGAGTAAAGCCCCGTCTCCCCTCAAAACTATAGGTGAAGAGACACATATTTTCCCTCTTATCCACTGCTAGTACATAGTCCAGACAGCGCTCCAGCTGATGACGGTAGTCCTCCTCAGACTGATCCTTGGAAATAAAATCCAAGGCAGACAAGTGGTAGCGAAAAGCTAGAGGCAAGGCCTCCGAGTGCGTAGACACAAAGACAATGCTTGTAAAAGGATCCTGCTCCCGAACCTGTTGAGCAACCTGAAAGCCCCGTTCACGCTCTCCATCAATCTCTAAATCCAATAAATAGAGCTGGTAATGGTCAAAATACTGAGAATACTTTTCAACATCTCCATAGTTTTTGGCAATATCAATTTCCAATCTTAAATTGCGAGAGCGACCAATATCTAGTAAAGTCTGCTCTATCCGTCCTTGCTGGACTTTATCGTCTTCCAAAACTAAAATTCTCATTCCTCTCCCCCTCGTTTCTCATCCTTAAATGGCAATTCTAAATCTTGTCTAAAGGTCGTCTCTCCTAGCTGGGTATCTAAGTTTAAATCATAATGAAAAACCATATCCTCCAAGGTTGCTAAGCCCAGTCCACTGTGGTTTCCCTTGGTAGAGTAACCCTTTTGACTGAGAATGCTGGGATTCAGTTCTTCTTTCTTACGAGTGTTTTCAATGATAAAACGGACACTCCTATCGCCTGCCAATAAAGCAACCCGAATCTGCGGATTTTCCGCCTCACTGGCTGCCTCTAAGGCATTTGTCGTGAGGATAGAGAGGATACGGATAGCCTCCAACATCGGCAATGCTAGTTCTTCTACGACCCCCACCGTCTCCAAACTAAAATGAATTCCCTGCTTATCTGCCACAATCATGGCTTTTGCCAAGGTATTACGAATGGCTATATCATGGATATTATGAAGATTAAAGGCCGTGTAATCCGCCTTCCTCAGCTTTTCATTGGTCTTTAGAAAGACATCTTGATAAATGGTAGAAACTTCAGTCATGTCTTGATTAGCTATGGCAGGCTCCATGCTGGCGACAATCCCTGCAAAATCATGACGGAAACCTCGAACCTCATCATAGAGATGACCTAACTTATCCACCATTCCTTGCAAGGAACGATTTTCATCTTCCTGTCTCTGAATGGTCTGCTCATCACGATAAGCCTGCTCCAAATGCTTGATGTAAAAGAGCCAAGAGAAAAAGAGAATGAAAATCAAGAGAGAAATGGTCGTGTCAAAACGAGCATAGAAAGAACAATTTATATTTGTCATAAACGAAGAGAATATCCTAAACACAGTCAGAGGTAGGATAATGAAAAAACTCTTATAATAGTGGGTTTTGAAAGCATCTGAAAAGAATAAATCCAAATCCAAAGAACAACGCTTCATCATAACTACTGTCAGTACAAGAGCTAGTAGAGAAAAAGTAGAATTAACAATACCATTTCCTACTTCTGATAGCATATCTATATCTAACATCCGAATATAGAACAATACCAATAAATAGCGAATACTCTGATAAAAACTAAAAAGATAGAATGAAAGAAATAACGATTCCCCCTTTTTCTTCCTATTCACATAGAAAATAAGGTAAAAAAAGATTAAAACTTCCAAATACATAATTTCAAAAAAAGTTTTACCAGCTATTACTTGCATCATTAATAAATAGACTATGTATCTCTTTTTACGAAATTCCGGTATAATTTGGTAACCTAGATAAATTGGAGGAACTATAATGGAAACCATCAGCAATAAAGCAAATAGAATCTCCTTAATAAAAGTCAAAACCATACTATCCAATCACAGTTTTAGTTGGTGCTGGACTGCAATACCGAGGTTGGCAAAGCCCAAACAAAGAACAAAAGAAATTCCCTCCACCATTCACTCCCTCCAATACCTCTGGGGTTAACTCTTCAAATTGTTCCAATTCTACAAATGTATTTTTCATTTCCATGACAGACTCCTTTTCATTATTTTATAGATAACTCTATCCCCTGTTCCATCTACAAAAGGCTTTAGTTCTCTTTTGAAATACAAGAAATCTAAAGCCTCCTGAAAATGGTATATTGGTTAGAGTGTTAACGATTAGTTGTGAAGATGTTATTTTTATTTAACCACGACCACTTTATAATATTCGTTTGAGTGTGGAGATTCAATTTTAATTTTTTCACCATATAAACCATCAATTTCTTTATCAAGGAAATTTGAAACTCCTGATGGCAAGCGTTTCATCTTAAGAATTTCACCTGATTGATCCGCATAGGCTAGAATGTGATGGTGAGTAGTGGTTGCTCCATCATCAATTAATACAAAATAACCTGTTTTGAGCTTACCTTGTTCATTTTCTAAATAGTATAGTTTATTGTTATTGATTGTAAAGCTGGTATCCCCAAGACGAAGTCGTGCACCTGGATTTTCTAAATAAACATCATTGCCAACTTTTTTAATCTCTGAATAGGTTGTCATTGCTGGGATATTAACCACACGATGTCCATTTTCATCAAAGTAGTAACGATTTGGTAAGTTTTGGAAGTTCTGTACAACTGCCTTAGAATCAATTTCTTGTCCTTCTTCTTTATTATCTACTAAAGCTAAGGTTGTATTTGCAACCTCATCCCCATATTTGTCGGAAAACTTCTTGAACTCAGGTTTAATATACCAAGTGTTTTTAGCCACGATAACATCAGTAAAGTTATTTCCGTCAAATTTTGCTTTAATCAGATATTCATATCCATCGCCTAAACGAACAATGTCACCATTTTTATAAGGGCTATTTTTTAAAGTCAACATATAGCCATCCTTACCAATGATATAACTTTCTCCATCGCTGGCTGGAACAGCTCTGTCTGCGACCATAGCACCTGATTTTTCAAAGTAAGACCATTTACCATTTGCAGTCGCCCATCCTGTTGCCATAGCACCACTGCCTTTGAGGTAATACCATGTAGACCCTTCTTGGTACCAACCTGTACGCATGGCGCCACTATCTGCTAGTGAGTACCATGTGCTACCTTCCTTGTACCAGCCAGTACGCATAGCGCCACTATCTGCTAGGGAATACCATGTATTTCCGTCTTTGAGCCAGCCTGTCTGCATGTTACCAGAACCGTCAAAGTGGTACCAAGAACCAGCATTTTGCACCCATTTATCCTTAGCGAGGCTGCCATCTTGAGAAAGATTCCAGTCAGACCCATTTTTAACCCAAGTATCTGCAGCCTGTGCTTGGTTGATAGACAAAAGTAGACCAGCACCTGCAAGCAAACCAAGAGTGAGTAGTTTAGATTTTTTCATAGCCATTTCCTCCTTTATTGAATAGCTATAAGAGGGCTTCCCCTCTTTATTTAGCTATATTCTAATACTTTTCATTGTCAAAGTCAATAATATTGTGAAAAATTAGACAATATTACCAATATCTACGAATTGTATTTTGAGTAATGCCATATTGATCCATATAAGAAACATATCGGCCTGGATATGGAGCATGGACAACCTTTCCACCACCAACATAAATACCTACATGATCATTTGTCTCTTCACTATTATACAAAATCAAATCTCCAGCTTGTTGAGAACCATTACTTACATAACTTCCTCCTGTTGCTTGATCATAGGTTACTCTAGGAATACTAATATCAAACTTATCATGAATAGCCATCGTAAATCCTGAGCAATCTACGCCACTATTCAAATCTGCCCCACCCCAAACATATGGGATTTTCCCTACAAATGTCTCGGCATATTCACCAAGTGCCTGTCCACGATTTTCTACCCATACACCACTGTCTCTAAAGAAGTATGGTGTACCATTCACACGTTGATAACCAGTGACCATAGCACCACTAGCAGATAAGTAGTAATAATTACCATCAGGTTGAATCCAAGTATTTTCTTTCATCCATCCTTGGTCATCAAAATAGTACCACTTGCCATCTAATTGTTCCCAATTTTTAGCATAACCACCTGAACCGTATTTAAACCACCATTTACCATTGGTTTGCATCCATGTTCCTTTCGGATCACGATATTGATTGAAAGCTTTCTTCTCTTGATTGCCCTCTGCTTGGGTTTCTTTATCTTCAAAACCAATCAATTTTACTTGATCAGCTTCTTCAGCTTTTATCTTGCCTTGATTAACTAATTGAGCAATCGCTTCTTTCTCACTTGCTGATGGGGAATCAGCATAGGCCACAGTAGTATTTGCTAGGAGAACGCCTCCTGCAAGAACTAATAAACTAGAATAAAGATATTTTTTCATCATAAAAATCCTTTCTTTTTTCTCCTTTTGGGAGATTGATTTTTCTGACTCTATTATATCCCTTATTTGTCCTCAGATTTCTACTGTCCCTAGAAAGACTAAATCTGTTCCTAAACGGTCATTTGAACCAAAGAAAAATTCCAAAGCAAATGCCTTGGAACTTCGATTTCTACTCAACAATCACTTTTGTCATATCAAGAGCCATTGGTTGATAATATACATCAGGGTGCTTATTATCCCTAATAATCTCACCATATTCAACAAAACCAAACGATTTATAAAAATTAATCACTTTATCTTCATTAACACTATCCAAATAAACCATTTTACCACCTAAAATACTCTGAGCTAATTGAATTTTTTCAACCACTAATTCCATAACTTGCTGACCAGTAATTTTATTAAAGTGTAAATTTCTACCAAATTGAGCAATCAAAAGTCCTGGTATATAATTTAAGTTTCTCGCGTTTTTCCCACTTAAAACAAAAGATTTTTTGTTATCATTATCTAATTCTTGAACATTAACAATTTTTAATGTTAGTGTAAAAAAACCTAAAATCTCAAATCTATCTCCTGATATCTCTTGATCAATAATAATAAAATTTCTTGATTTATGTGTCAGCTCTGTTGTAATTGCGTCATTTTTAAGATACTCTAACATATCCTCATTTTTACCAAACGACACTTGCTCCGAAACAATCTTAGAAAAGTTCTCACGGACTTTTTGACGTATTCTCCGTTCATTAGTATATTCAGGATTTCTAGTAATAACGGTTTGTCGTATAAATTTGATGACATCCCCTAGTGGTAAGGCATATAATTTCATACTTTATCTTACCAGCTTCTCTAGACCTAGTAAGGAAGGTTGTTCTTGTTTATCTGTATTCTTTTTGATAATATCAAGCAACAAATCAGTTGATTTAGAGGCTTGAATTTTTTCAAAATCTTCTTTTGTGAGTGTGATATCACGAGTAATACTGAATGTAGCCACGAGTATACTTCCTTTCTCTTCTAATAAGTCCATTATAACGTGTTTTTCCCATTTTTACAAGGATATCCGATATTCCTCATTACTAAAAACCATCTACTTTCGTTGCCTTGGAACTTCGATTTCTATTTTGCTTGAATGATTTTAACTACATCTCCTACACTTTGCAGTTGGTCAATTTCCTCATCACTGATTTCGATATTAAATTCATCTTCCAGTGTCAAGATAAACTCCATCAAGTCAACTGAGTCAGCATCCAAATCGTCTTTCAGACTCAAGGATTCTGTTACGACAAAGTCCTCTCCCTGTCGCTCTTGGATAATGGTCACAATACGGTCAAAAATTTCTTTTTCTGTCATCTCTTTTATTCTCCTGAAAATTCACGCGCAGTCTGGGCAACTACGTCTGTTTCTAGCATGGTACGAATCTGGCGGATTGTACTATAAACAGCCTTGGCATCGCTTGAGCCATGAGTCTTGACAACAGGTGCCTTGACGCCAAACAAGACCGCTCCACCAACATCTGAATAGTTGAGCTGTTTTTTCAAACCTCTCAGGCTGTCCTTGAGAAGAAGGGCGCCTAGTTTCGCTCGAAGACCACCACCTGTAATAGCTGTCTTGAGCAAGCCCATGATTCCCATGGCTGTCCCTTCAATGGATTTGAGCACAGCGTTTCCCGTGAAACCATCTGCCACGACAACATCCGCAACGCCATTCATCAAATCACGCGCTTCCACGTTTCCGATAAAGTTCAAACTTTCATCCGCTGCTAGTAATTCGTAAGTTTCCTTACGAAGCGGGTCCCCCTTACTACTCTCTGTTCCATTGTTAAGCAAGCCAACACGTGGTTGCGCAATGCCACGAACATTTTTAGCATAGAAGGAACCTAGAACCGCGTATTGATAGAGGTGCTGGGCTGTATTCTCCGCATTGGCACCGAGGTCCAGCATATCAAACCCCTTCCCATCTACAGTCGGCAAGGTCGACATAAGCCCAGGACGGTCGATGTTCTTGATACGACCCACAATGAAAAATCCAGCTGCCAACAAGGCACCTGTATTCCCAGCTGAGAGAACAGCATCTGCTTCCCCCTCTTTGACAGCCTTGGCCGCCAAGACCATGCTGGCATTTTTCTTCTTCCGAATAGCTCTCGTAGGTTCATCGTCTGAATCAATCTTTTCATCCGTATGGATAATGCTGACGCGCTCTGTCGCTGTCAGATATTGCTTGATTTTGCTTTCATCTCCGTAGAGTTGAACCTCAATATCTGAAAAGTCAGCCAGGGCTTGATTGACCCCCTCAACGATGGCCTGAGGTGCGTAATCGCCCCCCATGGCATCTACTGCGATTTTTTTCATTTGTCTTCCTCTTTTAGTAATTGACCCCATTCTGCTAGGGAATCAATAAATTTCTTTGATTTTAGGTGAATCCCAACGTACTCTTCGTAGAGTTGATCCATAAATTGGCGTAATTCTTGCTTGATTTCAGTCTTGAGCGAAATGGTCTCCAAGGTCTCAAAATCAATGGCTTGAAATTGATTGAGCAGATAGGGGATATTGGGATTGAGATGGCAACGTCTCTCATCCTCATGATAATGCTCTGGACAGAGGCAGGCTCCATATTTGAAAGAAAAGTCAAAAGCCTGACCGACCCGATGGCAGAAGACACACTCATTAAAATTGAGGCTGATTCCAAATCGAGTCAAGATTTGAATCTCAAAAATATTGGTCAAAACCTGATAATCCAAGCCCGCTTCCATCAACTCCAAAGTCTTTTGCAAAAAAGCAAACAAGGGAGCATCCTGCTGATTATCCTGCAAACTCGCATCTGCAAGAGCTGCCACATAGGTCGCATAGGACATGACAAAGAGATCGCTATTAATCTTTGGAAAGGTCATCACCTCATGATAGTCCTCAATGTAGCTAAGCCCGTCATCATTGATTCGTAAGAGAAATCGTGCCAACACCAAGGGCTGAATAACAGGAGCTAGCTTAGACTGACCAGCGTGTTTGACGAAAAACATGCGCTTGCCAGCCTGCTCTGTAAAAATCTTGACTAACTTGTCATCCTCACGAAAGTTACGATTGTAGAGCACCAAGCCTTGACTCGTGATTGACTGAATCATGCTTCTCTCATGTACTCCTCAAGTCGTTTCATGGCTTCTTTGATCGTTTCCATGCTGGCTGCATAAGATAGGCGAACATAGCCTTCCCCATAACGCCCAAAGGCTGCACCAGGGATAAAGGCAACTGCCTTCTTCTGAGCAAAATCCTTCAGAAAAGCAAAGGAGTCTTGATTGTAACCCGCTGGAATCTTAGCAAAGATATAGAAGGCACCGTCTGGTTTGATAATCTCAAAACCAAGAGCAGTCATCTTTTCGATAATATAATCTCGACGCTGGATGTATTCCTTCTTCATAGGTTCCGCATCGTTTTTACCAGCCGTCAATGCTTCTACCGCAGCATGTTGCGCCATGGTATTTGCGGCAGTGACCAAGTACTGATGACTCTTGATCAATTGGGCTGTGAAGACCGCAGGAGCAAAAATCAGACCCAAACGCCAACCTGTCATAGCATGCGATTTAGACAAACCATTGATGATAATAGCCTGACCTCTCAGCATCGTTCCTAGAGACACATGGGCTTCCCCTGTGTAGGTCAATTCTGAGTAAACCTCATCACAGACAACGAAAATCTCATACTTACGCAAAACAGCTGCCAAGGCTTCCAACTGCTCCCGACTATAGGTAATCCCTGTCGGATTAGCTGGATAGTTGAGAATAACCGCCTTGAGCTTATCACCTTGCTCCAAAATGGCCTTTTCCAACATCTCAGGAGTCAAGACAAACCCATTTTCAGTTGTGTCAATCTCGACAACCTCTGCCCCAACCAGATTGACAATCGGTTCATAACCTGGATAGGCAGGAGCTGGCAAGAGCACCTTGTCTCCCTCTTCCAAAATAGCTGTCAAAGTAGCAGACAATGCCTCTGTCGCCCCAATTGTAACCAAGATTTCATTTTCAGGAGCATAGTCCAGTTGGTACTTTTCCTTAACAAAGTCACTGGCTGCCTGACGTAAAGTCAGCAGACCACTCATCCCTGTATAGTAGGATTGGTTCTGGTCAATCGCCCGCTTGGCCGCCTCCTTGACATGATCTGGCGTTGTAAAATCAGGTTCCCCCAAGGTCAAACGCAAAACCCCAGGAATCTCCGAAATAGCCTGGTCAAACTGACGAATCAAGGAAACTTGAATCTTATCTAACTGTTTATTAAAGCGCTTAGTTAAGTCCATAGATACCTCCTACTTTCAAAACGTATCTCTATTATACTACAAAAGCCCCCCGACCGCAAAAATACATTATAGAATAACGCTAGCATAACAAATTGAAGTATGTTAAAATGAATTTGTCGCAACTCCACTAACGAACTTAGTTTGGAGGTGAGTTTTTGCTAATCTTCGTTACAGTTATTCTAGCACCGTTACTGATTACTATTATCGGTAATGTCATTTCTGAGTGGATAGTCAGAAAGTGGTTAGATAAGCGCGACAAAAAAATATAACCTGAGTTTAGTTTTAATGTAACTGGACAAAAAGAAATACCAGAGGTGGAGCTCTGGTATTTTTGTTTTTGCCAAGACTTCGTTACAGTTCTTGTAAGATTATTATTACATAATTAGCACTACTTGTCAAATAATTATTAGGACCCACTTTCTATTTTACTTTTCCTGTTTACAGGTCTATAATGGTAACAGATTCTATTTGGAGGTTTTTATGTCATTTCTATCAAAAAATGGAGCAGGCATCTTGGCCTGCCTTCTCATTTCTATCCTATCTTGGTACTTAGGAGGATTCTTCCCTGTCATTGGCGCGCCCGTTTTTGCGATTTTCATAGGCATGCTTCTCCATTCCTTTCTCTCGCCTTATAAACAACTGGATGCTGGATTAACCTTTAGTTCTAAAAAACTGCTCCAGTATGCCGTTATCTTGCTTGGTTTTGGTCTCAATATCTCGCAAATCTTCGCAGTCGGGCAATCTTCGCTCCCTGTCATCCTGTCCACCATTTCAATAGCCTTGATTGTTGCCTACCTCTTCCAGCGCTTCTTTGCACTGGATACAAAACTGGCTACCTTAATCGGAGTGGGGTCTTCAATCTGTGGTGGTTCTGCCATTGCGGCAACAGCACCCGTTATCCATGCCAAGGAAAAGGAAGTAGCCCAAGCAATCTCCGTTATCTTTTTCTTCAATGTCTTGGCTGCACTCATCTTTCCAACTCTAGGAAGCTGGCTTCACTTATCAAATGAAGGCTTCGCCCTCTTTGCAGGAACTGCGGTCAATGATACCTCCTCTGTAACCGCCACAGCCAGCGCCTGGGACAGCCTCTACCAGACCAATACCCTCGAATCAGCAACTATTGTCAAACTTACGCGGACTCTGGCTATTATCCCCATCACTCTCTTTCTCTCCTACTGGCAAAGTCGCGATCAAAAAAATAAACAAGGATTGCAACTGAAAAAAGTCTTCCCACTTTTTATCCTTTACTTTATCCTTGCATCTCTCCTAACCACCCTTCTGACCTCTCTTGGTGTGTCCAGTAGTTTCTTTACCCCTCTCAAACAACTTTCCAAATTCCTCATTATCATGGCCATGAGTGCCATCGGTCTCAAAACTAATCTGGTCGCTATGGTCAAATCCAGTGGAAAATCCATTGTTCTCGGAGCCGTCTGCTGGATTGCCATCATCCTCACCAGTCTCGGGATGCAGACCCTTATCGGCATTTTCTAATACTCTTCGAAAATCTCTTCAAACCACGTCAACGTCGCCTTACCGTATGTATGGTTACTGACTTCGTCAGTTTTATCTGCAACCTCAAAGCCGTGCTTTGAGCTGACTTCGTCAGTTTTATCTGCAACCTCAAAGCCGTGCTTTGAGCTGACTTCGTCAGTCTTATCTACAACCTCAAAGCCGTGCTTTGAGCAGCCTGCGGCTAGTTTTCTAGTTTGCTCTTTGATTTTCATTGAGTATAACACAAAAGGTAGCCCACCAGCTACCTTTTTCTTATGCTTCCTCAATCAAGCGTGTATGTTCTCTCTTAATACAACGATTCATCACGATATCATCACATCCACCAGCACGCAAGATTTCTTCCGCTTCTAGACTTTCAAGTCCCAGCTGTGCCCAAAAAATCTTAGCATCAGCCTTGAGAAAATCAAGCGCCACATCTGGCAAAAACTCACTGCGACGGTAAACATTGACAATATCTACAGGAAAAGGAATATCAGCAAGGCTGGCATAAGCCTTTTCACCCAAGATTTCGCCACCTGCCGCCTTGGGATTGACTGGAATAATTTTATAACCACGAGACTGCATTTCCTTGGTCACTCGATTGCTGGTTGTTTCCTCACGGTCTGACAAACCCACCACAGCAAGGGTTTTACTCGTTGCTAGATACTGACGAATTACGCCATCACTTGGATTGATAAATTCTTGACTCATAGAAATCCTCCTTTTTCATCAGTATAGCACAATTTGAAAAGGCTTGCAGAATTCTACTACAAAAAAGGAGGACTAGCCCCCTTTTTATTTAGCCTCGTACCAGGTTGTCCCTTCATTTTCATCCGCGATGAGGGGAACACTGAGCTTAATGGCTTCTTCCATGGTTTGTTTGACTAATTTTTTCATCTCTGCTAATTCAGATTTAAGAACTTCAAGGACGATTTCATCGTGCACTTGTAACAGCATCTTAGTCTGATAACCACCTGCAACCAAGGCTTTATCTAGCTGAATCATGGCAATCTTGAGAATATCTGCCGCCGACCCCTGGATAGGTGAGTTGATAGCAGTCCGCTCCGCAAAACCACGAATATTGAAGTTGCGCGAATTGATATCTGGCAACTCACGACGACGCTTGAAGAGGGTCTCCACATAGCCCTTATCACGCGCCTCACGCACCACTTCATCCATGTAGTTTTTAATACCTGGGAAGCGTTCAAAGTAGGTATCAATGTAGGCTTTGGCTTCCTTACGGCTAATGCCCAGATTATTAGACAAACCAAAGTCTGAAATCCCGTAAACCACTCCAAAGTTGACAGCCTTGGCATTGCGACGGTCGTTTGCAGTCACATCCTCAGGACGCTCAATGCCAAAGACCCGCATGGCTGTCGAAGTATGGATATCTGCCCCCTCTTGGAAAGCCTTAATCAAGTGCTCATCCTTAGAAATATGCGCCAAAACACGCAATTCAATCTGTGAATAGTCGGAGCTGAGAAGGACACTATCCTCCCACTCAGGTACAAAAGCCTTCCGAATGAGACGACCTTGCTCCAAACGCACAGGGATATTTTGCAGGTTGGGATCCACACTAGACAGACGCCCAGTCTGGGTCAAATCCTGCACATAGCGAGTATGAATCTTGCCATCAGCCAAAATCCAGTCCTGCAAGCCAATTACATAAGTCGATTGAATCTTAGCAATCTGACGGTAATCGAGAATTTTCTTAACAATCGGAGCAATAGGAGCTAGACGCTCCAACACATCAACCGCTGTCGAGTAACCCGTTTTAGTTTTCTTAGTGTATTCTAGAGGAAGACCCAATTTTTCAAAGAGAAGGACGCCCAACTGCTTAGGAGAATTGATATTAAACTCCTCACCAGCCAGTTCGTAAATCTCTTGAGTCAGTTTTTCAATAACAAACTCATTTTCAGCCTGCATCTCAAGTAAGGTTTCTTTCTTGACCCTAATCCCAGCAATTTCCATTTTAGCAAGGACAAAAGCCAGAGGTTGCTCCATGTCATAGAGAAGCTCTAATTGCCCATTTTCACTGAGTTTTTCAAGCAAAATAGGCTCTGTTTCAACCAAAACAGCAAGCTTACGCGCCAAGTGTTCTAAGAATTTCTCACGTACAGGAATGGCTCTCTTGACACCCTTACCATAGAAAGTCTCATCATCGACCAAGTAAGTCTGACCGTAAAGACTAGCGATGGTCGCAATTTCATTGTCCTCCACAGTCGAAAGGAGGTATTTAGCCAAGCGACTGTCAAAAGCAGGCGCCTGCAAATTCACACCCAAACGATGCAAGAGAACTTTAGCCTTCTTAAAGTCATAAACTCTCAGAGGTGTTTTTTCTAAAAAGTCCTTGAAAATCGGATCTTGCAAAAGCTCAAGCTTATCTGTAGCATAGAGCTTATCGCCACAAGACCAGGCAAAACCAACCAAATCATCCGTATGGTAATTCTCACCAAAAAGCTCAAAATGGAAGATAGACTCTTCACTCAGCATGTCTTGACTGACTTGGTCAACGATAGTAAAGTCCAAACTCTCAGCCACATCAGCTGAAGACACATTTAAAGCCTGCTTAAGCTGTTTGAAGCCCATCTCATCGTAGAATTTCCCAAGATTTTCCACATCTGGACCACTATAGACCAAATCCTTCAAACCAATCTCAATCGGTGCCTTGGTATCAATGGTCGCCAGTGTTTTAGACAAAAAGGCCTGTTCCTTATCATTGATGAGATTTTCCTTCATCTTAGAAGCCTTCATACCATCGATATTTTCATAAATCCCCTCAAGCGAACCATGCTCCAGCAAGAGCTTGATACCAGTCTTTTCGCCAATTTTGGTCACCCCAGGAATATTATCCGACTTATCTCCCATAAGCGCCTTAAGATCGATAAACTGAGTCGGTGTAATGCCCATCTTTTCCATAAGATATTCTGGCGTAAAGGCCTCAAACTCAGCCACACCTTTCTTGGAAATCTCAACCACCGTATGCTCATCCGTCAGCTGAATCAAATCCTTGTCCCCACTGACAATGGTAATATCAAAACCATCCTGCTCTGCTAGTTTATCCAGTGTCCCAATAATGTCATCCGCCTCATACTGAGCCAACTCATAGTGACGAATTCCCATATGATCCAACAACTCACGAATGAAAGGAAATTGCTCACGAAACTCATCAGGAGTCTTGGCCCGACCACCCTTATAGTCCGCATACATCTCTGTACGGAAGGTCGTCTTTCCCGCATCAAAAGCCACCAAAATATGACTCGGCTCAACCCGCTCCAACAAATGGCTCAACATCAACTGAAAGCCATAAATCGCATTGGTATGCAAACCAGCCGCATTCTTAAAACGGTCCAACTGCTGATAGAGCGCAAAAAACGCCCGAAAAGCAACAGAAGACCCATCAATCAATAATAATTTTTTCTTATCCATACACCCATTATAAAGGAAAGCAGGGAAAAATACCATTGGAAAGAGCCAGAGCAAGTATTTTTCAAACTTTTTCCGAATAAATAGATAGAAGCATAGAATCTAGTAAACCTAGATTTAAAAATGTGCTATAATGAAAGGAGAAGAAATATGACTGTACGTCATCCGGGCATTAGCCCGACCAATGATTTGGTTGCTAAGAAAATCTTTAGCAATCCAGAAATCACTTGTCAATTTATTCGCGATATGTTGGATTTACCAGCCAAAAATGTAACCATTTTGGAGGGAAGTAACATTCATGTCTTGCCATCCCTGCCTTACTCGGCTCAGGATTTCTATACCAGTATAGACGTTTTGGCGGAGTTGGACAACGGCACACAAGTTATCATCGAAATTCAAGTTCATCATCAGAATTTTTTCATTAATCGTTTGTGGGCTTATCTATGTAGTCAGGTCAATCAAAACCTAGAAAAAATTCGCCAACGAGAAGGTGGTACACACCAGAGTTACAAACACATCGCACCAGTTTACGCAATCGCTATTGTGGATAGCAATTATTTCTCAGATGACCTAGCTTTTCATAGCTTTAGCATGCGAGAGGATACGACAGGTGAGGTCTTAACTATCACAAACAATGGACAGGAACACCATCTAGTCAAGATGGCATTCTTGGAATTAAAAAAATATAGAGAAACCAGCAAAGACAGCATTCGCAAACCGTGGTTGGAGTTTTTCGGGAATAAACCCTTTACCCAGCAACCTGAGCGAGCCATCAGCCAGGCAGACCAACTGCTGGACTACAAGAGCTGGTCCGAGGAGGACAGGAAAATGTTTAGTGAACAACGCAGACGTGAAGAACAAGCCTTACTCGCTCATGACTATGCCTTGGAAACTGCTAGGGCGGAGGGTATCGAACAAGGTCTAGAGCGTGGCCTTGAGCGTGGCCTTGAACGTGGCCGTGCTGAGGGGATTGAACAAGGACTGGAACGAGGACTGGAACGAGGACGAGCAGAGGGTATCGAAGAGGGATTAAAAGTAGGTCTAGTAAATCTAGTCCGTCAAGGTCTTCTGACTTCCGAGGTTGCCAGCCAGCAGCTGGGAATGACAGTCTCTGAGTTTGAAGAACTATTGAAAGAGCATCACAAATAAGAACTAAAAAAATACAGAGAAACCAGCAAAGACGAGGTTCGCAAGCCGTGGTTGGAGTTTTTCGGGAATAAACCCTTTACCCAAGAACCAGAGCGAGCCATCAGCCAAGCAGACCAACTGCTAGACTACAAGAGCTGGTCCGAGGAGGACAGGAAAATGTTTAGTGAACAACGCAGACGTGAAGAACAAGCCTTACTCGCTCATGACTATGCCTTGGAAACTGCTAGGGCGGAGGGTATCAAACAAGGTCTAGAGCGTGGCCTTGAACGTGGCCATGCTGAGGGGATTGAACAAGGACTGGAACGAGGACGAGCAGAGGGTGTCGAAGAGGGATTAAAAGTAGGTCTAGTAAATCTCGTTCGTCAAGGTCTTCTGACTTCCGAGGTTGCAAGTGAGCAGCTAGGCATGACTGTCGCTGAGTTTGAGGAGCTCTTGTAAGACCATACAATCACTAATAACATAAAAGTGAACAGGACTAAAATACTATCCTGTTCACTTTTTATTTTCTACTATCCAACAAAGCACTCACAGAATTCTACACGACAAAAGAGAAGGCAAAGCGTCCCTCTCTTTCATATTTTTAACTAATTAAATTTTACATTTCACAAATGGAAGAACACCTAGAGATATTAATTATTTAACTGCGGTATTATCTTAGCAAGTATCTGCTATAAAAAACTAAGCTAAAAATCTCCTAGTGACATAAATAAATTCAAACTACACCCACTCACCGTTTACATTTACTGTGTAACCATTGATTGTAGTGCTGACAGCCAGGGCACCTGAGCTATTTAGAAGCTGGGCAAAAACTCAGTTTGATGAGAAAATAAAGTCAATCTTCCAACAATAAAACGCATAATATAGTGGATTAAACTTAGAATAGTACGATACGGACTCTAAAACATGTCTAGAAATTAATTTGACTTCCCTAATAGATTTGTTCATATCTTATTTCAATACACTATATTTTAAATTTTTTCGTTCCACTAGATAATATATAAAAAATAGAGAGAAGTTACAAAACTTCCCCCTTATTGACTTTTGAAAACCTCTTTCAAGGATTTCACGCCGTCGTGGCTCTAAAACATAATACAATTTATTTTATCACAAATGGTATCTTTTAGCAATACTTATTTTCCAATTCTTTTGAAAAAATTTTTAATAATATCAAATTTAAATAAAAAGATATTTTTTAAACAGTATAGTCTGATGGAGCGATCTATTTTTTTAAGAGAAAAATTATTAAAATAATTTAAAATTTTTAAACTTTGATAAAATTTTAGAACTCTATTGTTAGTCTTAGGAGTAAGTGATAACTCAGAGATAAAAAGACTATTTATCAGAATTTTATTTCCTGTTCTATATCTTGTTATGAGACTAAAATGTGCTAATTCATTTCTTAATTCACGCAATATTTCACAAGCGTTAATAAATTTTTCACGACTACCGCTAGCCGACGAATCAAAGCCCATTTCACTCATAATTCTATTTTGTATTTTCACTCCCAATCCCTGAAATAAAATTAATAAATCATTGAGCATTAATGTATCAATAATAACCCAAAGTGGTGGATTCTTATAGCTAGAAATATATGGATATTTCATTTTACAATAGTCTGCATAAGATAAGTCAAAAAATCTTCCTTCTAAGTTGCTAATCTGGACTGACACATCTGTACAACCATCTAATCCAGAGATATCACTAGGAGTATTATTATCTTTTATTGAGAATTTTCCCCTGTAAATATTTATTTTAAGGTCATCAATAGTGCCTTCAAAAATACCTTCTAAATTATAAAATATTGCTCCATTATAAGTACTTGACCGTTGTACATTACCCGTAAATCTTGCATTCTTAATTCTAGCAGAAATATTATGAGTTCTGAAAAAAATATGTGTTTTTCTATCCTTCCCAGAAGTATAGAAATAATCTGTAAAAGAATTCTGATTATGTAGAGTCGGAAGTTCATAGAAATTGATATCCAAATAGTTTAAATTAGACTCAATACCACTACTACAATGTTCTCTTGCAAATTCATAGGCAATTCTAGACTTTAATTCAATCTCAATCTTTTCAATTTCTTGAAATAGGTATTTAGCAATATTTCTATCCAATACATATATTCTTTTAATATCCTTAAAATATACTCTAGACATATACTTTTTAGGATTTGAAGTTAACAAAAAAAGAGTTTCAAAGCCATTTATGGAATTAAAATAATTTTTCTGTTGGATAAAGCTCTCCATCTGTAGTTCGTCAGAAATTTTTAAGTTCCTGTTTTTTTGAATACTAATCTGTTCATTTATAGTTTTAAACTCTTTTTCTCTAGTCATAATATTATCTCATTCATTTTCTATGTAACTACTATTATATCATATTCCCAGATATTTTCTCTATATAATTTCAACTAGACAATCACATAGTCTATAAATAAGACCATAATTATAGTAGATTGAAATAAAATATGAACAAATTAATTGGAAAATTCAAGTCAAATTTCTAATAATGCTTTAGAAGTCATATTATACCATTCTAAATTCAATTAACTATATAAACAAACTTACCAATAAAAAACTAAGCTAAAAATCAAACAAATTCAAACTACATCCACTCACCGTTAGCATTTACTGTGTAACCATCGATAGTTGTATTCACCGCCAAAGCTCCTGATGGGTATGAATAGTACCATTTACCTCCAACTTGGAACCAGCCAGTTTTCATAGCACCTGAATCATTAAGATAATACCACTTACCATCTACAAGTTTCCAACCTGTCTGCATAGCACCTAAGCCATCTAGATAATACCATGTACCATTTTCTTTTATCCATCTAGTACTCATTTTACCTAAACTGTCGAGATGGTACCAACTACCATTTATAAGTTTCCAGCCAGTTATCATGGCACCTAAATCGTTTAAATAATACCAGTCACCGTCAATTTTCTTCCATCCAACAGAGCGATTTCCCTCATTATCAATAAAGAATTTTTTACCATCAATTACAGCAATATTGGGTGTCAAAATACCATCTTTTTCATTTAGGTAGTATTGTTTATCCCCTAAGGTTAGTAAGCCTTTTTTCATTACTCCATCAGTTTCAAAGTAGTAGGTCTTACCATCAATCTTTTGCCAGCCAGTGATATAGACAAAACTCAACCCACTACAGTTGACAAAGAGCCAACAAAAAACTAGGAGATTTTACTCCTAGTCTTTGTTTATTTATTAGTATTATACTAACTCACCATTTCCGTTTACAGTGTAACCGTCAGGAGTAGTTGTATTTACAAGTAATGCACCTGAACCATTTAGGTAGTACCAGTGGCTACCTACATATTTCCAACCAGTTTGCATTGCACCTGAAGCATCTAGATAGTACCAAGTTCCATTGTCTTTAACCCAACCAGTTGCCATCCAACCAGCTTGGTCAAAGTAGTACCAAGTTCCGTTGATTTTTTCCCAACCGTTAGTTGTGTAAGAACCATCAGCGTGTTTGTACCACCAGCGAGAACCTGATTGAACCCATGCTGCTTGAGCAGCTGGTTTTTCAGCAGAAGCTACTAGTTGAGGAATTTCCAAAAGGGTTGCTTTACCATTTTGTACTCGAACTGTTAATTTATATGTTCCACGTTTAGTTTTAACTTCAACAGTACTTTTAGCTGATTTTTCATACTTAATCTCAACTGCTTTACCATCAAATTTTAGTTCATTACCTTCTTTATCATAAACTTTAACATATCTATCGGTAACAACTCTTTGATTATCAGATTGTTGAGAAGCAAGGTAAGCTTTAATATCATCAATAGTCAAAGCACCATTTTGAGTAGTATTAACTTTATCACTTGCTTCTTCTCCACGTTTAGCTGCTTCTGCTGCTTCTTCAAAGAGTTTAGAAACTGTTGCATCTGGTTCTGTTCTCTCATCAGCTGCAGGTTTAGCAGTTTCTGCAGGTTTAGCAGTTTCTGCAGGTTTAGCAGTTGGCAATGTTTGAACATTAGCCTCACTGTGAGTTGCTGTATCATCTGCTGATACAACTTGTGCAGCACCAAATGCTGCAAGAGCGACTGCGCTTGTCAATAAAACTTTTTTCATCGTTTTATCTCCTTTGTTTTTCTTTAAAATATTTTTTCGTAAGACTATCTTACTACCATACAGTATATAAATATTTGCAGGATTTGTCAAGGGTTTTCTTCAATTTTTTAAACTTTCCACCTATTTTTTCAAAAAAGGGTAAAAAAACGCCTTTGTGAGATGAAATCCCCTTCAAATACCGTATCTTCCAAGTGAAAATCTCACAAATTTCTTAAACCTTGAGTCAAACCTCGCATATCTAATCCACATAGATAGTTAGATAGAACTCACTTCTATGGTATTATCCTATAACCCCTATCAAATGTCAAGCAAAAATGGCAAGTATTTTGGAATTAACTCGCCATTTCATTAACTTTCTACTATATAAAGATTGAACTCATAATAAAGCCTCAAATTCAGCGACGGTCATTCCCAATTGCTGACTGGCAACCTCTGAACTCAGGAGACCTTGGCGAACGAGATTTAGTAGCATAGACAAACTTCCTTCAACTTTACCACGCTCCAGTCCCTGTTCAATACCTTCTGCACGACCACGTTCAAGACCACGCTCTAAGCCCTTTTCCTCAGCTTGTTCCAAGGCATAATCCTGTGCTAACAAGGCTTGTTCTTCACGCCTGCGCTGTTCACTAAACATTTTCCTGTCCTCCTCGGACCAGCTCTTGTAGTCTAGCAGTTGGTCTGCTTGGCTGATGGCTCGCTCAGGTTGCTGGGTAAAGGGCTTATTACCAAAAAACTCCAACCACGGCTTGCGAACCTCGTCTTTGCTGGTTTCTTTGTATTTTTAGGTCTTATTTATGATGGTCTTTCAATAGTGACTCAAACTCAGCTACTGACATGCCCAATTGCTCACTCGCAACCTCAGGTGTTAGAAGACCTTGACGTACTAGATTTACTAAACCTACTTTTAATCCCTCTTCAATGCCTTCTTCTCGTCCTTGTTCACGACCACGTTCAAGGCCACGTTCTAATCCTCTTTCTTCAGCTTGTTCCAAGGCATAGTCCTGCGCTAACAAGGCTTGTTCTTCACGCATACGTAGTTGACTAAACATCTTCTTTTCCTCCTCAGACCAGCTCTTGTAGTCCAGCAGTTGGTCTGCTTGGCTGATGGCTCGCTCAGGTTGCTGGGTAAAGGGTTTGTTCCCGAAAAACTCCAACCACGGCTTGCGAACCTCGTCTTTGCTGGTTTCTTTGTATTTTTAGGTCTTATTTATGATGGTCTTTCAATAGTGACTCAAACTCAGCTACTGACATGCCCAATTGCTCACTCGCAACCTCAGAAGGCAAAAGACCTTGGCGAACCATATCTAGAAAAGCAAAAACTCTTCCTTCAACTTTACCACGTTCCAGTCCCTGTTCAATACCACGTTCTAAACCTTGTTCGATACCTTTTTCAATACCTTCTGCCCTAGCAGTTTCTAAGGTATAATCCTGAGCCAATAACGCTTGTTCTTCACGCATACGTAGTTGACTAAACATCTTCCTGTCCTCCTCAGACCAGCTCTTATAGTCCAGCAATTGATCTGCCTGACTGATGGCTCGCTCGGGTTGTTGAGTAAAGGGCTTATTCCCGAAAAACTCCAACCATGGCTTGCGAACCTCGTCTTTGCTGGTTTCTCTGTATTTTTTTAGTTCTTATTTGTGATGCTCTTTCAATAGTTCTTCAAATTCAGAGACAGTCATACCCAACTGCTGACTGGCAATCTCTGAAGTCAGAAGGCCTTGGTGAACCATATCTAGGAAAGCAAAGAGTTTTCCTTCAATTTTTCCACGCTCCAGTCCCTGTTCAAGGCCCTCTGTGCGGCCACGTTCAAGGCCACGTTCTAATCCTCTTTCTTCAGCTTGTTCCAAGGCATAGTCCTGC
>NZ_PNGD01000009.1:0-45953 GCF_002871495.1 Streptococcus sp. UMB0029 | reverse complement strand
TTAAGACCTCACCTGTCGTGTCCTCTCGCATGCTGAAACTGTGGAAAGCCAAGTCATCTGAGAAGTAATTACTATCGACAATAGCAATAGCGTATACTGGGGCAATGTGTTTGTAGCTCTGGTGAGTATCACCTTCACGCTGACGAATTTTTTCAAGATTTTGATTGACCTGACTACATAGATAAGCCCACAAGCGATTGATGAAAAAATTCTGATGATGCACTTGAATTTCAATAATTACTTGAGTACCGTTGTCCAACTCCGCCAAGACGTCTATACTAGTGTAGAAATCCTGAGCCGAGTAAGGCAGGGATGGCAAGACATGAATATTGCTCCCCTCCAAAATGGTTACATTTTTGGCTGGTAAATCCAACATATCGCGAATAAATTGACAAGTGATGTCTGGATTGCTAAAGATTTTCTTAGCTACCAAATCATTGGTCGGGCTAATGCCCGGATGACGCACAGTCATATTTCCTCTCCTTTCATTATAGCACATTTTTAAATCTAATCTCACTAGATTCACCGCTACTATCTATTTATTCGAAAAAGAGATGAAAAAATAAAAGTTATTAAAATTATTGTCTATTCTTAATTTTGTCTGTATTAAAAGAGGTTTTGACACCTAATTTTTAAAATTAAAGCACCCTGAATCTAGGAACGATTTGAATCATCTTGACCTGTTCTTGATATTCTTGACTGAGTTTCCAAATCTTCTTTACAGATGGTAAGAACATCATCGTGTTCCTTGATGATTCTGATTTTCTCAGCTTATTCAGGTGTTACATCGCCCGCTATAGCGATTCCCAAATACTACACCTAATCCTTTATTATCTTGGTAATCAACTTTTTAATGTTTGGTTTTTCATCTGAATTGTCAAAGATACTCTGAATAATAGCTTGAACAAAAAATCATTCCTTAGTTCAACCAATCCACAATATATCTTTCCAATTGCTTGGCAAACCAATCTTACTAGATAATATGATATTTGACTTTTCCATCAACTGTTCCTCTAAAGTCATTAAAAAATCGTTCCAATCTTGAACAAAAGAATGTGAATGATGTTGTATAAGATTTTTCATAGCTAGAAGATAAGCAAATAAATCGTTATTATGCGTCTTTTTCTTTTTAGTCTCTGCATTCTTGTTTATTTGACGCAAATCAGCTGAAAAGAAACTTGGACTTGCTATTGTAAAATTTTGACCATATAGTCTTAAATGATGTGCTGTCCTATTTCTTATATACCATGTAGCTGAAACCCAGCCAAATAACTTACTTTGGATTTCTTCTCCATGAATTTTAGAATTTACCACACCAGTTGATAAAAATGTAGTATCTATCCAATACTCTCGGTATTCTTTTTTTAGTGCACTTATAAAACGAGTTGTTTCCCCAAAAGTCATCTCTTGAAAAAGCACCCAAATTGGGAATTTCGAACCTTTATTTTTGATATGATGCTGTATTGAAAGACTTTGATTCTCTGATAAATGTTTTTCTATAATTGAAATAAATTCGTTATATAATTCAAAGTTTTCATAAATAGTTTCATCCAAGTAACACTCACCTTTTTGATATTTTCCATTATATTGCTGGCAAAGCGATTCAATAAAAGTTGATTTTATAAACTGTTCTAATCTACCAGAAAATATAAACAGAAACTGCGACAACCAATCATTAAATTCATACAATGAAATCGCTGCTTGAAATTTTCCTTTATGAAGATTATCTGGAACCTGTTTAATAAACGCCGAAAACGAATAGTAATTATGACAACGTAAAAAGTTTTTGGAATCTAGTTCCTCTTCAGGTGACATATCTAGCTTATCTGAAAGATAACTTACCAAATCTTTAAGAGGTAAAAATGCTTTCATTTCTCTCTTTAAATCTCTTGACAAAGAAATACTATTATCAGTTGTGTACATCATTAACCTTCTAAATTTATAAAAAAATGACTCCAGTTGCTATGAAACAGGGAGCAAAAGGAGTGCTTGTATCTAAATACTATACTATTCTATAAAAAAAGTCAAGTAAACTTGATATTTTTTCAATTTGTGTCTAATTATTCACTCGCAAATTCTGAAGTTAAAACATGTTGGCGTACTAAATCTAGAAAGATAAAGATTTATCCTTCAACTTTCCCACGCTCTAAGCCTTGTTCAATACCTTCTGCCCTAGCTGTTTCCAAGGCATAGTCCTACGCTAACAAGGCTTGTTCTTCACGCCTACGCTGTTCACTAAACATTTTCCTGTCCTCCTCGGACCAGCTCTTGTAGTCTAGCAGTTGGTCTGCTTGGCTGATGACTCGCTCTGGTTCTTGGGTAAAGGGTTTATTCCCGAAAAACTCCAACCACGGTTTGCGAACGCTATCCTTGCTGGTTTCTCTGTATTTTTTAAGTTCTTATTTGCGATGCTCTTTCAATAGTTCTTCAAACTCAGAGACTGTCATTCCCAGCTGCTGGCTGGCAACCTCTGAAGTCAGAAGGCCTTGACGTACTAGATTTACTAGACCTACTTTTAATCCCTCTTCGATACCCTCTGCACGCCCTTGTTCAATGCCCTCTGCAAGACCACGTTCAATGCCTTCCGCCCTAGCTGTTTCCAAGGCATAGTCCTGCGCTAACAAGGCTTGTTCTTCGCGTCTGCGTTGTTCACTAAACATTTTCCTATCCTCCTCGGACCAGCTCTTGTAGTCTAGCAGTTGGTCTGCTTGACTGATAGCTCGCTCTGGTTCTTGAGTAAAGGGTTTGTTCCCGAAAAACTCCAACCACGGCTTGCGAACCTCGTCTTTGCTGGTTTCTCTGTATTTTTTTAGTTCCAAGAAAGCCATTTTAACAAGATGGTTTTCTTGTCCATTATTTGTGATAGTTAAGACCTCACCTGTCGTGTCCTCTCGCATGCTAAAGCTATGGAAAGCCAAATCATCTGAGAAATAATTGCTATCCACAATCGCAATAGCGTATACTGGTGCGATGTGTTTGTAACTCTGGTGTGTATCACCTTCTCGCTGACGAATTTTTTCTAGGTTTTGATTGACCTGACTGCATAGGTAAGCCCATAGGCGATTGATGAAAAAATTCTGATGATGCACTTGAATCTCAATGATTACTTGAGTGCCATTATCTAGTTCAGCTAAAACATCTATACTAGTATAGAAATCCTGAGCCGAGTAAGGCGTAGTGGGCAAGACATGAATATTGCTTCCCTCTAAAATAGTTACATTTTTAGCTGGTAAATCCAGCATATCGCGGATAAATTGACAAGTGATTTCTGGATTGCTAAAGATTTTCTTAGCAACCAAGTCATTAGTTGGGCTGATGCCCGGATGTCTTAGAATCATCCTTTTCCTCCTTTTATTATACCACAGTTTTAAATCTAGGTTTACTAGATTCGATGCTACTATCTATTTATTCGGAAAAGAGATGAAAAAAAACCTGAGAATCATCTCAGGCTTGGTCATTAAATCTTTTTCTCAATACTGAAAAGTGGAGAAAGTGGGCGTTTTTCATGGATACGTACAATAGCATCCCCTAATAGATGAGCGATTGAAATCTGCTCAATCTTATCAATCAAACGCTCTTCTGGCAGATAGATGGTATCCAAAACAACCAATTTCTTAATAGCTGATTTTTGGATATTGTCCATAGCAGGTCCAGACAGTACTGGGTGTGTACAGCTTGCATAGACTTCAACAGCACCAGCTTCCGCAAGGGCATCTGCCGCATGACAAATCGTTCCAGCCGTATCAATCATATCATCAATCAAGATACAAGTCTTGCCTTCAACCTTACCGATGATATTCATGACTTCACTAGTGTTCATCTTATCAACGCTACGACGTTTGTCGATAATAGCGATAGATGTTTTCAAAAATTCTGCTAGTTTGCGGGCACGAGTCACACCCCCATGGTCTGGGCTAACAACCACATAGTCAGAACCAACCATGCCACGACGCTCAAAATAATCTGCAATCAGAGGAGCTCCCATCAAGTGATCCACAGGAATATCAAAGAATCCTTGAATCTGTGCAGCATGCAAGTCGATTGTCAATAAACGATCTACTCCAGCTACTTCAAGCATATTTGCGACAAGTTTTGAAGTGATTGGCTCACGCGCTCTCGCCTTTCTATCCTGACGTGCATATCCATAGTAAGGCATGACAACATTGACAGATTCTGCACTCGCACGCTTCAAAGCATCTACCATAATCAAAATTTCAAGCAGATTGTCATTTACAGGCGAACTAGTTGATTGTAGGATAAAGACGTGTTTCCCACGGATTGATTCTTCGATGTTGACCTGAATCTCTCCATCTGAAAATTGACGAACACTTGATTTTCCCAACTCTATCCCAATCTCCTGCGCTACACGTTTTGCCAATTCTTGATTAGAAGAAAGGGCAAACAGCTTTAAATCAGAAAAAGACATGATTTCCTCCGGTATATATGTATCGCTTGTGCTTTTCACAAGATTTTCCATTTACCATTGTAGCGCTTTTTGCACTATTTTTCAATCAAAAATAAAAGAAGGGCACCATATTTGTACCCTTGCATCATTCTTTTGAAAAATATTCTAGTTCATCAACTCATTATGCTTCTCAACAAAGCGATAAGCCTGATAAAAACCGTAAAGAGCAATAGCCGTAACCACTGGAATCGCTAAAGGCAACTCTGTCTCCAACTCCACAAAAGGAGAGTTAAACAGGAAGTGAGTTCCCAAGGCTAAACCTAGGAAAACAAGCCCCTGTTTCTTGTAAACCTTCTGTCCTTTATAAGCTCTGTAAAGCAAGTAAACACCTACTACCGCCAGACCTGAAAAAGTCCAATGAGAGGCAATACCTGAGATGATACGCTCTAAAATTCTCGAAATAGTAAAGCCAAATCCCTCTGGCAAATCCGTACGAATATAACCAATATCCTCAATCATTTGGAATCCCAAACCAGAAGCAATCCCAAGTAAAAACAAAGATTTTAATTTTCGCACAGGAATCAAAGCTAAAACAAAGACAAGTGGCAACAATTTCAAGGGTTCTTCTACCAAAGGAGCCACAATCGCACTTTCAAAGGCATTTAAAAATGTACTATCTGGGAAAAGAACCCCCAGCAAATCATGGATATAGGTATTCGCAAAGCTAGACAACCAGCCTGAAAGGAACATCCCACCCAATAAAGGTAAGATCAAGGCATTCTTTGGCAATTCCCATTTTTTCCCAATACGGAAAAGGAAATAAAGAGCTGGAATCATGTAAAAGAGAGCTAGAAAGATAGAAACTCCCATTAGTCCATATTCCGCAGCTGACATCGAACCATCCGTATAGTAGATGGTTTCATACTGTAAACCAATACATAGCAATAAGATAAAAATAAATAAAATACTGTTTTTCTTCATACACTTTCTTTCTAAATGAAGTGTTTATAATTCTACGACTGTCATACTTCCTGTATCCACATCGTAAATAGCACCAGAGATAATAACATCGTCTGGTATTAGGGGAGACTCGATAAGAAGTTGCATGTCCTCGCGTACACTCTCCTCTATATCTTGGAAGGGCAAGAAGTCTTGGTCTGACACATCGACACCTAGTTCCTCTTTTAAATACTCCTGAAAAGGTCCATTTTCAAAGGTCTGAGCACCACAGTCTGTATGGTGCAATACCACAATCTCTCTTGTCCCCATTTGTTGCTGGGAAATAACTAGCGAACGAATCATGTCCTCAGTCACTCGACCACCTGCATTCCGCAAGATATGAGCATCCCCAAGTGCCAATCCCAAAGCTTGCGCAACGTGCAAACGTGAATCCATACAGGTCACAATAGCCACTCTTGTTTTGGGTTTAAGTGGCAGATTTAACTGTCCATGTAGGGCAACATAAGCCTGATTAGCTTGCATAAACTGTTCAAAATACGACACGATTCCCTCCTTGAAAATTTGATAGTCAAATATTTCTCCTATCTTATCATTTTTAAGAGGATTTGTCACAAATTAAGCAAAGACCTTTTTCAAAACTTCCTGAATCGTTGTCACACCAATGACCTGAATTTCCTTAGGCGGAGTGATTCCTGTCAAGGAATTCTTAGGCACATAAATCTTAGTAAATCCCAGTTTAGCAGCTTCGTTAATGCGTTGTTCGATACGATTCACACGCCGAATCTCTCCTGTCAAGCCCAGTTCTCCCACAAAACATTCCTGAGGATTAGTTGGCTTGTCTTTATAGCTCGAAGCAATAGCAACCGCAACGGCCAAGTCAATCGCAGGTTCATCCAATTTGACACCGCCAGCAGATTTGAGATAAGCATCCTGATTTTGCAAGAGAAGCCCTGCACGCTTTTCCAAAACAGCCATAATCAGACTCGCACGATTAAAATCAAGCCCTGTCGTAGTACGCTTGGCATTTCCAAACATGGTCGGTGTTACCAAAGCCTGAACCTCCGCCAAAATCGGACGCGTCCCTTCCATGGTCACAACGATTGACGAGCCAGTTGCTCCATCCAAACGCTCTTCTAGGAAAACTTGACTCGGATTGAGGACCTCAACCAAGCCACCTGACTGCATCTCAAAAATCCCAATCTCATTTGTTGAACCAAAACGGTTTTTGACCGCTCTCAGAATACGGAAGGTATGGTGACGCTCCCCTTCAAAGTAAAGCACTGTATCTACCATATGCTCTAGCATACGAGGACCAGCCAAGGTTCCTTCCTTGGTCACATGACCTACGATAAAGATGGCAATGTTATTGGTCTTGGCCAGCTGCATGAGCTCAGCCGTCACCTCACGCACCTGAGAAACAGACCCCTGCACCCCTGAAATCTCAGGAGACATAATGGTCTGGATAGAGTCAATAATGAGGAAGTCTGGTTGGATGCGCTCCACCTCAGCTCGAACACTCTGCATATTGGTCTCTGCATAGAGATAAAACTCGCTATCAATATCTCCCAAGCGCTCTGCTCGTAGCTTAATCTGCTGGGCAGACTCCTCCCCACTGACGTAGAGAACAGTCCCCACTTGAGACAACTGGGTTGAGACTTGTAGGAGAAGGGTTGATTTTCCAATCCCAGGATCCCCACCTATGAGGACGAGACTTCCTGGTACCACTCCGCCTCCAAGTACACGGTTGAATTCCTCCATCTCTGTCTTGGTTCGATTGACATTGATAGAAGTTACTTCAGCCAGTTTCATGGGCTTGGTTTTCTCACCTGTCAAGGACACACGCGCATTTTTGACCTCGGCAACCTCAACCTCTTCTACAAAGGAAGACCAAGACCCACAGTTAGGACAACGTCCCAGATATTTAGGGGAATTATACCCACAATTTTGACATACAAATGTCGCTTTTTTCTTTGCGATGATAAACCTCTTTCTATATCTCTAACTCACACTCAATCACTTGGCAAAAATCAATCTTCTCATTTGGCACAAACTGGCGCATAAGCATGTTGTGAGTTACCACTATCACAATCTGGTAATCTCGATACTTAGCCATGCATTCTAGAAAACGAGACTTCATCTCTTTAGCTGTCTCATATTGAACAGGAGAATTTGGGAGTAACTCCCCCTTATTTTCTAGAAACATAGTACGAGCTTTTTCAAAATTATCTGTGCCACTTTCATAGACCTGCCATTCATGTAGTAAAGGCTCCACTCTCAAAGGAAGTCCCGTAGCACAGGCCACATAAGAAGCCGTTTCTAAAGCTCTTGTGACTGCAGAAGATATAATTATTTCAGCTGAGGATAGTAAAGGATTGATACTCAATTTCTGGGCTTGCTGCCGTCCCCCTTCAGATAAGGGCGCCAAATCTATCCCAAATCCCGTATAAGAACGCTCCTCTAACTCACGATAATCTGGCTCCCCATGACGTACAAAGATAATCTTCATATTAATGCCCTGTCGATCCAAATCCACCAGTTCGAACGCCGTCTGCCGCATCTCCATCTGCAATTAAGAAAGGAGCAAAAACAGCCTGGACCACACGTTCCCCTACTTCAAGAACAACCTCTTGGTCTGTGATATTCTTCATCTGAGCAAAAATATGCCCTTCATTCCCTGGATTACCATAATAATCCCCATCAATGACACCAACCGAGTTAATCAAGACCAAGCCCTTCTTACGAGGATTTGAAGAGCGATCATAGAGGTAGAGAACCTCAGTCGGCTGCATATAAGCCTTAACCCCTGTCGGAACTAACACAATCTCTCCTGGAGCGATAACTGTGCGCACAGCTACCTTTAAGTCGTAACCAGCCGCATGCGCTGTCTCACGCTTTGGCAATAAATTTTCATCTGTAAAAGTCGAAACCAATTCAAAACCACGAATTTTCATAATTTTCTCTTTTCTATTATCATTTATTCTAGATTATTCTATCTTATTTATTCGGAAAAAGCACGAAAAAAAGAGCACACAATTCAAATCGCTTAGGGCTGCTGGATTCCTCCCCTGACCCGCTTCACGCAGAACTGTTGCTCCACTGTTTATTATATCACATTCCTATTCATTTTAAAAGAAAAATTATTTTTTCCGTCGATTTCGGAAAAAGTCCTGTATAATAGCTGCACATTCATCTTCCAAAATTCCCGTTTCAACCTCCACACGATGATTGAGACGCTCATCTGTCAAGATATCGTACAAACTACCAGCAGCGCCAAATTTCTGGTTTTTAGCCCCGTAGACCACGTTTGGAATACGGGCAAGCCCAATCGCCCCACTACACATGACACAAGGCTCAATGGTCACAAAAAGCGTGCAATCCAGCAAGCGCCAGCTCTCCTCACTCAGGTTCGCATTCTCTATAGCCATAATCTCTGCATGCATGATAGCCCGCTGCAACTCTTCACGAGCATTGTGCCCACGACCAATGATTTCCCCATCTTTGACAATCACACAACCAATTGGAATTTCATCGTGTTCAAGAGCAATCTCAGCCTCTCTCAAAGCCTCCCTCATAAAGGCTTCTTTTTCTTCAACTGTATAATTCATCAATTTCCCTTTTCCTACTTGTCAGTTTTATTATTATATCATGATTCCCGAGACAAAAAAAGCCACCGAATGCGGTGACTTTATAGGGAGATTATTATGAAAAAGGTAAAATAAAATCTTATTAAATCAACACTCTTGGAGGGTGTCCCCTCCAACTCCCCGACCTCTGGACAAGGTCTTTTTTTTGAAAAAAGTTAAAAAACTTCATCAAAACTATTGACATTATACAACTTTAGTTGTATAATGGATACATAAGGTTAAGGAGGAAACCTTAGACAAGGAAACTAGTAGAAAGGAAAACAAAATGTTTAAGTTCAAAAAGAAGCCACTCAAAGTAAAAACAAATAAGCTCGTAGTCAAAATAAACTTATTTATAATCAGCTTTGAATGGCACCTAGAAATTGGATAGTGAGAAATCACTATCCACCCCTTCGGGGGTGTACTTAAATTATAGCAGGAAAAACAATGAAAGTAAATCTTAAAATTAGAAAAACCACCAAGCGTGAAAAAGTTGAATTTATTATTGGACTTCTTCTACTCCTATTTGCAGTTTGGTATTTTACGAGGTAATATATGTCAGTAGATATTAAAGCTATCCGCTGGCTTTTAGACAACGCCACAGCCTATGCTATCAGCAAAAACTGTGGCGTATCTATTCAGGCAGTAGATAAGTATAAAAACGGTGTATCAGATATTATGAACATGCGTTTAAAACACGCTATCAGCATGACTTCTTACGCCCATACACTACAAGAAAAACAGTGAGTACCATCACTGTTTTTTCTATTTTGAGCAAACAAAAAACCGCAAGCCTAAGCCTGCGGTAGATACACATTTTAGAAAAGTTTTCCTTTCGTTTTATTTTTTAAAATTATTTAGTAGTGATCAAGCCATCTGGCTCAATTTTAAAGCTTTCTTTATCAGCCAATCGGCCATCTTCAAGCATGAGGTAGTAGCCTCCGTTGTAAGGTACGAAGGTATTCGATACCATATCGCCATTTTGAGAAGCCAGGTAATACCACTTCTCGTAGTATTTAACCCAGCCAGTCTGCATAGCACCGTCACGATTGAAATAGTACCATTTGCCATTAATCTTCTTCCATCCGCTATTGGCCATGTATCCATCTTTGTCGAACCAATACCAATAGCCGTCTGTATGATGTAGCCATTGATTCGCATACATATAGCCGTTATCGTTGAAATAGAACCAGTTTCCATCTACTGCTTCAAATTTAGATGTTGGATATGAACCGTCTTTGCGACGCCACCACCAGCCAGTGTCATCATGCTTCCAGCCTGATTCATCCTCTTCAGGCGGCACAATATATCCCACAATCGAATCAACAGAGCGCTCATTGTAACGACAAGGCCCACCGACTTCCAAGAAATCAGCGTTCCCGTCAATATTTTGCTCAATCGTCTTGATTGTAGAACCGTCAGAGTCCTCGTAGACAAGACCAGTATGGCCATAATTCACTCCATCTCCTGCCACGAAGTTCTTAACGAAGAACCAACCAGCCTTAGGATATTGAGCACCATATACGACTTGCAAGCCTGCTGATTCTGCAGACCGTAGCAAGTCAATAGCGTTCCCCCATAGACGAGTACCGAAATACTCGTAGATTCCGTAGCACGTCACATCAGCACATTGATAGCCGTACCTCTTATCATAGTCAACCCCAGTCCCAGCATCAGCGTGAGCAATGAGGTCGTTAATCATATCTTGTTTCTTAGACATTTTCTTTGTCTCCTTTCCAAGCGTCGTTCATCTGCTTCACGGCTGACTCGACAAATGTATCGAGGTCACGATCAGTCATGCTGATGTTATATTTGGTCAGCTCTGCACGGACTTTATCACGAGCTTGCTCCAGCTTTTCATCACCTTTGTAGCCAGTTTCAGCTGCTACCTGCTCTACTGCGTGTACTGCATTTTTAGCTAGAATTTCAGCAATTTTCACCGCTTTTTCTCCACCTTTGCGTAAAAGGTAGTCTTTTACTGCTTTGATGATATTGCCTACTGCTACAGCTAAAAACCCTGTAGCAAAAGCGATAATCAATTCATTAAATTGTGTCATATGTTTTTCCTTTCTATTATGGCAATGTTGCTGGCCATGGCTCGTCAGTTATATACGAGATGGCACTTACGCGAATGTCGCCGATATCACGGTCAGTTGGCACTGGGTTTAAGAATTGGAATCTTAAATGATTTTGGTCTGCATTCCCTCCCAAGTACCAAGACCCGTAAATAATTCCATTGTCATTGTATATATTCCCGATCAATGAATACGAACTTCTAAACCCGACAGGGATTGTATTATAATCCATTATCATGCAATTTCTTTCTCTATCAGAAACTTGTACAATATATCCTTGACCATCTCGTCTTACAATTCCAAACCAGCCCCATTGAAGTCCTCCAAATTGATAAGTCACTAGGTTATTAACCCGTCTTATTTTTACGAATGAGTTCCCTAATTTTGAAGTGATGTTCAACGTTTTCCAACCAGTATCACCAATCAGCACACGCCATCCAGTATTGCCATTTCCGCTCTCTTTAATCCATTTCAGAGCGCCATTCGTGGCATTGACATCTACATAGGTCGTGCCGATTTCAGCAACTATACGTCCTTCTGGCGAGCCTGCGCCACGGATTTCATGCCCTACATTGTCTGGTATCGGCAGAGTGACATTATTACCCCCAGCGATACCGAGGGTATTTCCTGTCAAAGTCAGCCTTGGTTCAGGCTTTTGGTTCAGCGCCTTGATATCCTTACCGACGACATAAGCTAATTCGTCAAAATTATTAGAATATTGATGAGCCATACAATCACGCTTTCGCAGCGTTATAGGTTGCGACCAAATCAAGGTTTGCAAATTCGTCGATACGACGGCCAAGGTCGGCAAGTTTCTGCACAACTGCGCCTTCAGTGCTACCGCTCAGTTTAGCGATTTCCTCAGCAAGCTCTTTAAGCGTGTTGAGATTTTCAGGCACTCCATCACCTAGAAGGTCATTCTTAACTGCGGTTTTAGCCTGCTCGATAGCCTGCATTAACGTATCGTTGTCAATCTTTGTACTGATTAAGTGCAACATTAACTTGTTATCTTCTCCCAAAGTGCGGGCAAATTCTGTTAATTTTGTTGTGTCCATTTGTTTAAACCTTTCCTAAATTGTAATAAAAAAGCAGGTCTGGAATTTCCTGACATGCTCCACCTTCGCTTGCAGAAAGACCTGCAAGTTGTTTTTTTACTTCTTCTGCGATATCCAACTCCTTAAGAGAATGAATTTCTTCTGTGACCAGATTCTTATCCGATTTGGTAATTCGAATTTGAGTCGAGTCGTCGCTTGGGAATGTATATCCCCCCGCTGATACCTCGATTTGATATAATCCAGCAGGTAAAATCATACCTAGATTAAAAGTAACTGCACCATTTGTCACGACTGCCGTTTTGCGTAATTGCTCCTTGCCTCTCGTCAACGTGATAGATGCCTCTTGTCCTTCAAGCTGTGAAATCGGATCATGATTTTCGTCGAGCAAAGAAAAGGCAAATGTGGAAGCCACATCGCCTTGCTTGACTAAAAATCCACCGTCAACTTGTTTGAGATTCGTTGAATTACGAACATAAGCCATTCTTTGCTCCTTTCTCAGGTTTTACTCTGAATCAACGTTTTCAACTCTCTCATATCTTCACCTAACGACTTAACTTGTTCCGCAAGTACCAAGATAGCCTTGTCCTGTTCGTCATGATTATCTAATCGTTTATTGGCAGACATCTTAAATTCGTGCAGATTCTCGATGTCTTTCTCTAAAACCGTGAGACGATTCTCTTGCTTGGTAGCTCGGTCTTTCATTGAGAAATAAAGTCCGACAACAGGAATGAGAGAGAGGAAAATTTGGACAATTAAACGTTCAAATTCTGCCATAAGCGCCTCTATCCTTTAGGCTCGTACTTCCATGCTGCACCTGTTCCGTCCATTTCAAGACGACCGTTACGGGCAAAGTCGCTGACAGGTTCACCGTTGTAAGTAAATTCCTTGTTCAACTGAATCAAGATACGCTTACCTTCGCCATCCACCTCAACGTGTGCTGGGTCTTCAATGGTAATCAAGTCATGTGCCAAGTAATGTTTCCCAACCTCAGCCAGTGGAATCAACTCTACCAATTCCTTGTAGATAGTTCCATAAGCGATTGTCTTGCCTGCTACGGCATTTAAAACGATCGCATGGGTGATTTTACCATAGCGGTCTGTCTCTGCCTGATTGTGCTTAACAGCTTGGTCTGTAGCCGTTTGTTTGGCTTCTGTCTGAGCCAGCTTCTGTTCAGCTTCTTGCAGTTTAGCCTGCGCTTGCACGATGGCGCTTGTTGGGTCAAGCTCTGTGCGGATATGATCCAGCACTGCTTGAACCAAAGTCGCTTCATTATCCTGCGTATGGTCACCGTGCAATTCTACTTGCTCGTAAGAATAGCGTCCGTTGTTTTCCATCTTGATCGCGACAACTGTCACATTTTCTGTACCTTTAAGATATGGTTTAATTGCTACTTCGTAATTCATTAGTTAGTTCCTTTCATTTTAGCTTGTGTTTCTTCAAATAACTCTTTTAGAGCTGGGTCATATTCTAGAACCTCTTTCATCGTGTGCAATTCGCTTGCTACATACAAATAAAGAGCCTCGTTCTTAGCTGATTCTTGCTCGCTAACTGCTAGTTTTTTAGTCAGTGAATCAAGTGTTAACTGATTTACTACTGCGTCCATGTTGTTATTCATGCTATTGTTTTCTCCATTTTTTCTATTTTTTGATTTAACTCTTGAATGGCTTTGATTAGGTAAGGTACCAGTGCAAATGTGTTATATGTGTAAACTCCATCTGGGGCCTCTCGAAAAGCGTCTGGAGCGTACTTCTGCACATCTTGAGCCATGATACCGCATGAGATATCCTCTACCTCATTATTAAATTCTTTTCGGTAACTATACGTTTTCAAACGATTAATAATATCAATCCCTGAAACACTACTCTCTTGAATGTTTGATTTCAGTCTGCGGTCAGAAGTATCGTTCGAAACTAGGAAATAATCTCTGCCACCATCGGTTTTTTCCAGATAAAAATAATATGTACTGCTTCTTCCAATCTTCTTGTATTGACTAGAATAGACCCACGCACCACCATCATAAATGATGTTACCTTCTACTTTCAGGTCGCTGTGAATAATTGGTGTTCTCCAAAATTCAGCGGTATTCTTACAATACATCTTGCCATTATTTTTAACGAACCATGCATAGTATCCAGGTTCGTTCCAATCGTATCCCCAGTTAACCCAGAGAGCTGATGCGTTATCGCCACCTTCGCCATTTCCCATTCCAACCGAGAAGTGGTTGCTACCAGTTATCCAACGTCCAGAACCTGAATCATGCGTTCCGAGCTGGAAGCCACCAATCCAGCCTTTGTAACCCTCTAAAACAGTTGAGCTAGTAATGACGGACTCGACTCTTGTCGCAAAAATGCGTTTAGATGTCAGTTGGTCAATAAATGCTTCATTTGCAGTGATTTTTCTAACAAGCGCATTATCAACTTTCAACTTCTCAGCCGTGACCGCTTCAGCGTCTAATATCGTAGTCGTGACCGAACCAGCTTCAAAATTGGCCGTTTTCAGCTTGTCAATCATAGCTGACTTGATAACAGCATTATCAATCAGCGTTTCACCAGTGATGTGGGTCAATTTCCCGTCAAGTCGATTATGACCGTTAGCGCCAAGATTAATTCCAGAGATGATATCTCCAGCAGAGTTGATGTTCTGAACCACCCACGAACCAGCCAGTTGACTTTGAACCGTGCGAATCGCTTCGTCTGTGTCTTCAGGAGCTTCTTTGTAGTCCGTCGCGACAGAACCTCTTTCAAGTTGAACATCTGTCACATAGAGATTGATGGTCTTCCCTTTTTCTCCGTAGAGCATCAAATTTAGATTTTCAACATCGTCTGATAAAGTAAACGTAAATGTGAAGCGCTTGTACTTCGATGTTATTTGTGGACTTGGGATACTTTGCCACTCTTGTCCAATAATGTCCTTGTTTTTGATGTAGTGCAAAGCGACTCTCAAGCCACTGTTGCTATCACCGCCATCTTTTGAAACAAGAAGAGATACACTCACTTTCTCACCTCGAACACCATCAAATGCAAAAGATTGCTGAATTCCAAAAAAATTAGCAACATCTTGAGATTCGTGATAGAAGTGTAGTCCTGGACGATTTCGATTATTGGGATTTTGAGAGTGTTGATAGTTAAAATTCAAACCAAAATTGACAGA
Source organism: Streptococcus sp. UMB0029 (assembly GCF_002871495.1). Classification (GTDB taxonomy): domain Bacteria; phylum Bacillota; class Bacilli; order Lactobacillales; family Streptococcaceae; genus Streptococcus. The sequence goes on along the minus strand of NZ_PNGD01000009.1, from coordinate 30,685 downwards.
TTGATATTCAAGCCAATTTTTTGAACCGTTCTTAAATTGACCATTCCTGATATAATTTCGGCCACCTTTCGCAGCTTTTGAAACCTCAACCTGGAATAGCTGGCTTGTCATAGCCATTCGAGCGACATTGTCTACGATACTATTGTTAGTATTGCCTAAAATTCGCTCATAGAGCTGACTGGTCTCTCTGACTCGCTGGAAGTCGCTCTGGTTAGCCTTGCCAGCTATCTGAGATGTGATACTTGCAAATTGCCCATCGACCGTCTGCTTGTACTGAGCAATTTTTGTAGCGATGTCATTGTTAGTCTGCGTACTTATCGCACCAAAACGACGTTCAAGACCTCGCACATCTTCTTGATAAGCCGATTTCCCAACATAATCTCTGGATATCTGCTCACGAACTGCGCTGACTTGACGAGCGCTCTCCTCACGAGCATAACGCTGCAATGCTTCCTGTCGCTGACCGTCTTGATTAACGTAACGCTCAACTGCTGACATCTTAGCAGATAGGCCATCCGCTGTTTTTTGGAATTCAGACTTGGCAACTACAAGGTCAGTCTTGCCGTCCTCTGGAGCAGGACCTGCATCTATACGAGTAGAACTTCTGGTCAATTCAACCTTGCGAAAAGCCACATGGCCAATCTCGTTATAACCAAGAATAATTCGCCAGAAATTAAAATTTTCAGGCTTGGTCAATGCTGGTATAGTGACTTGATAAGTCTGCCAGCTAGACGTGAGATTGAAATTGCCATACATAATTTCAGGATTATTGGAAACTGTACGGTTAGCCCTTAATGATAGCCAAACACTTGAAGAACCAGAGTAGCAAATTCCTTGAAACGAAAGTGTGTAGGTTTCGCCGATTTCCAACTCAAGAAGAGCCGTCGATTTTTTCCCCAAAGCGTGACTGCCTTCTCTTGAATAGATTTGCATCTGCTTCCAAGTCTTCGTAGTACCTTTTACATTGTATTCTCCGTTTGCAATAATCCAATCTTGTGGACTATTATCTCCTTGAGTATAGTACCAAAGTCCCCTTGAAAAATCGTAGTCTTCAGCATAATTCCGACCGCCGACCTTCATTTTGGCAAAGGTTTGAGTCAGTCCATCGATGTCTTGTTTAACTTCAGATTTTGTTGCAAATCCGTTCATCTGGCCAGTCATACGACTAAGGGCCTCTGTGGTCGTTCTGCGATATTCCGAAGCTTGATTGACCTCGCTTGTGACTGTCTGTTTCAAAACATCCAAATCTCCCGACAGAGCCGTCTGAGCGTTCGTAGTCTGTGACTTAAACGCTTCGAGTTTGGCAATTGAATCCAACCCAATCTGCTTCGCTTCCTGAGCGAGTAGGCTGCTTGCGCCAGCGTTTTTCAAGGCTTCCTCAGCCTTGCGCTTGGCTTCTTTCAATGGACCATTGTCAAAGCTATCGAAGCGCTGATTGATAGTGTCAGACAGTTCTTGCTTGACTTCTTCCGCCTTGGCCTTGGCAAGTTCGATAGCGTCAGTAATATCTTTCTCACGCTTGGCAAATTCAGCGTCAAAAGCACGGTCAGCGTTGGCGATCACACGCTCCAGCATAATGTCAAATTGTGTTTCTTGCTTGTCCAAGATCGCATTGGCTACTGCTGAAACACCGCCACCGTTTCCTCCTGATTTCACTTTGTCATCAAAGGTAATGGTCAGATAGGCTCCCTGTCCATTGTTTGCCAGACAGTCATACTCGTAGGCAATGGCCTTCTTATAAACGTCCACATTATGCTTATAGCTTTTCAGATTGACTGTGTCACCCATGTGAACAGTCTGCCCATCAAGTTCATATGCTTCAATCTTAATGGCATCTGTAGCCTTGTCTATGTGTTCGTTAGTAAATTTAGCACTGGCCCACTTTGTCAACTCCTCAACAGTCTGAATATTGTTATTTGTATAACTTCTTTCGTTGATATACGGGTAAGCACCAATTAAGGGACTATCTACTGTTATAGCAATCGTTGTATCTTCCTTGGCGCCCTCTGCCTTAAATGTAGACTTGGCGTGAATCCGAGTAACAACATTTTGTGAGTTTTTGGTACGTTGATAAGATTTAAGATTTTTGTGGGTAGAGATGATAACACCTCTGTCCTCTCCTCGGTTTCGCTTGATTGAGATAGCGAAATTATCCCGAACCAACTCTCCTTCCCACGTTCCCACGATTGAGTGAGCGCCATCCATCAACACGCTGTAGAGTGTTTCTACTTCTTTCGTGTTGATGGTCCGCCTGTCTGTGATATCACTGGTAAATGAAAAATCATTGATAGGAGACTTAGCAACTTGTACCAATTGAGAAAGAGCCTGCCAGCAACTCTGCTTATTGACAGACAAAGGATTGATAGACCGCTGCATGACATCATCAGTGATATGATAAGCAGTGATTTCTAAATGGTCATCATTCTCTACTGGCTTCTTGATACGGAACAACTGCGGACCAATCACAGGAGCTGGTGCTTTAATCAACATATCTTCACGGAAAAGTTGATAAATCTCAGAGTCGGTGATAGGGTAGCGAACAGTAAGGGTAAAATCCCCATTCATTTGCTCTTTTATGATTGCTGAAGTCGCTTCATGCAGTGGAATACCGTTCCATTTAACGTTACGAGTATCACTTTCAAGCAAATATAGCATTATGCCCACCCCCAAACCGTTTCGATTTCAAGTGATTGAATACCTGGACCTAAAACAACACCAACATTCTGCACTTTCGCTGGATCAACTGTGATAAAATCCCCTGACCATTTCACTGGCTTCCCTGTTGTCGTTTTAAAACTAGGATTGTCAGGATTATTGACCATCACAAGTGATTCAGTAAGCCTTTCAAGACGAATGACCTGACCAGCAATTGTAAACGAAGTCTCAGAAGCACTCTGACCAACGATTGTGATTTTAGGAAAGGCAAGAGCAGAACCTTGAACGGTCAAGGTCCCACTTCTTGTCAATCTCTGTGTATCGGTGCCTTTAAAGTATTTTGTAGGATGGCAAGTGAATTTTACATCCACCGTCCATGCACCAAAATCATCTTTAACAATTTTGAAATCATCCACTTTATAGCACCAATATTTCACGCTTGGTTCTTGTTCATTCTCCAACCAAAATTTTTCACGATTTAACAGAGAAGAAAAGCGGTATAAGTCTTCATCCGTTGGGTTAATCAAGCTGATGTGGTAGCTTTTTTCAATCAACCTACGATGCCTATTTGATTGAACAATTGCACCACTGATCCCATCATGTTCTAAAAGACTAGTTTTTGAGGAGGATACGATGACTTGTGGTCGTGTTTCAACTAGAATCTCACATTTAAATGATGATGTTTTCACTCCGTCGATGATTAACTCATTAATTTTTGTCATGCGAAACCTCCTCTCAAATTAGTTTTTCTTTGTAGTTCTTCAGCAATACGTGTTCCGACTACGTCAGCTAGTCTATTCAAATCGGCTTCTTCTCGGATGGTCACTCCTGAAAAGTTGACATTGATGCTATTCGATGTATTCATCGTATTAGCAATACTTTGTCCAATGGCACCAAGAGTTGACTTATTGAGCGGAAGGATTGCTTCTGCACCAGCTTCTCCACCAACCATTGCTCTATTTCCATTCATTCCAAATAAAGTCGGCTTGGTCAAGATACCACCCTTGGCATACCACTCTACGCCAATACTTGGCAACCCGTTACTCAACCAGTCAACTGGGTTAAGAGAGCCTGAAATACTAAAGTGTGGTAGAGGGATATGAGGCCATCTAAATTCAAAGTTAAAGAATCCCTTAATAGCTTCAATTGCACTACCTACCGCATCTTTAGCACCGTTAATAGCATTTGAAATAGTTGATTGGATAGAGTTCCAAATATTGCTAGCAGTTGATAAGATACCATTAAAAATTCCTGAAATCGTGCTACTCAAATTATTAAACAAATTTGACCCAGTTGAGACCAGGTCAGACCATAAATTGGAAAGGGTAGAAGTAAAACTTGACCACAGAGACTGAGCTCCTGAAATCAAACTTGAGAAAATATTGGACAAGGTGCTAGTAAAGCTAGACCACAAAGACTGTCCCGTTGAGACTACTGAAGACCAAATTTCAGAAAGCCAAGCAGTGAAACTTGACCACGCTGTAGTAGCAGTCGTGACAATATTAGTCCACAATTCAGAAAGCCAAGCGGCGCAAGCATCCCACGTCGACTGAAGCCATTCGGATATAGCCCCCCAGTTCATGATGGCCTGAATGATGAGTGTAATAGCGGCAATAGCAGCAACTATTGCCGCTACGACAATTCCAACAGGAGCACCTATTGCACCTATAGCAATAACTAGAGGTGCTATTGCACCAAGCAGTAGCATTACAGCAGTTGTAACGAGACCAAGAATCACGATAGTCTGTTGATCAGTTTCATTTAAGCTGGTAAACCAATTGACAGCAGATTCAAGCATACCCATCAAAGGTTCTAAAGCTGGTATAACAGTCTCAAGTAATTTACCACCTATCTCAGCAAGACCTTCTTTCGCTTTGTTGGAATAGGTTGTTAGTTTATCAATAGGATCTATTGTTTCATCAAATGTTGTTGCTACAGTTCCTGATGAGTTTTGTGCTGCTTCAGCTAAATCATTAAAGCTAAAGGCCCCACGTTGGATAGCATCTACCATACGTGGGGCAGCCTTGCTCCCAAAAACTTCAGAAGCAATTCTTATTGCTTCTGTCTTACTAGTAGCATTCTGAATTGCATTGACGGTCTCGTTCAACCCCTCAGTCAATGTCTTTCCGTCTTTAGCATAGTTTACTGTAGCCTTTGAAAGTGAAGCTAAAGCGGCAGAAGAGTCAATCCCACTTTTTTCAAATCTACCAATTAATGTCGCCCCTTCTTCAAAAGATAATCCTAGCATCTTAATCTGTGGAGCTCCATCAATGGCTTTTTGAAAGATAGAGTCATAAGATTGACCAGTATCCTGGCCGACCTTTGTTACTGAGTCCAATACTCTCGCTAGATCCTCATTAGATAGACCGTAAGCATCAATTGCTTTCTTGGCATTTATTGCGGAATTTGAAACGTCTTCTCCAGTTATTTTCGAATATTTCAATAGATACTCTGCTGCAGATTGCAAAGTATCGCCAGTAAGTCCAAATTGTGTGTTTAACTCACCGACTGCGTCAGCAGATTCTTGAAATGTAGTCGCTGGTAAAGATGTAGCGATTCCTTTTGCAATTTCCTGAAGTCCTAACAAGGCTTCTCCAGTCAGTCCAGTCTTCGTCGTAACAGTATCCATTGCTTCGTCAATTTCAGACCATGCATCTACTGTTTTTCTACCAGCATCAACCATTTTTTGACCTAGTTGTCCTGCCTTTTCAGCAACGTTCATCATTACATCGGCTTTTAAGTATCCTGTAGCTTCCTTGATGTTTCCTGTTGCTGAACGGCTCGAATCCCCTAGATTCCCCATGGCTTTATCTATCTTTAACACCTCAACTTCTGCTTGCCCAATTTCATTTTGAAGTTGTCGCCATTCCTCTGTTCCGATTTTTTCCTTTCCTAATTCCTCTTGTTTCCGTTTCAACTCCTGGACCTTATCCTTGGCTAATGAAGATTGTTTACCTAATAACTTCATTTTTTCTTCGGACAATTCTACATTTTTAGGATCTAATTCAAGCTTCTGGTTGACGATATCAAGTTCTTTTGCAACATTGTTGATTTCTTTGTTGAGATTTAAAATAGACTTTGGATTTCCTACATCTTCGATATGTTTTTTGGTTGAATTCATTGCCTGGTCAACAACCTTCATCTGTGATTCAACTTTAGAAATTTCAAGTTGAAGCTTATTCCACTGTGCTGACCCAACTTCGGATTCTCCCAGTGCCTTTTGTTGCTTTTTGAGTTCAGCAATTTTCATAGCACCAACACGAGCTTGTTCCTGTAAGTTGAGCAACTTACGATTCAGCAAGTCGACATTGTCTGGATCCATCTTCAATTGTCTATTGATGTTGTTGAAATCTTTTTTCAAACTAGATAAAGCATTATTGATACCTTTTACTGACCTGTCAAATTCAACAGTATTAGCACCAAATTTGACATATAAGCCTTCAAATGTTTCAGCCATAGATTTCCTCCTTTCAGTTTTAGTCAGACATTACATTTAGTAATTCTGCATTTGATAAAGTTTTCTTCTCATTTTCATTGATACTCATCTGATGTAGTGTCCCCATCAGATAATTAAAGTGTTGACTTTCTGCCCAAAAAACATCCATCCGATTTTCAAAAACAACCTTATAAATTTTTTCGGATGTTATGACTTCTGTTGAGGCTTTTTTCTATCTTGAGGAACCTTTGCTCTACTTCGGTTAAATTCATAAAAGAGGTCTGAGAAAAAACCAATATCGATCAAATCCCCAAACCAAGGAGCAAGGGAGGCTGTTTCAGCAGTCAGCTCATTCTGTACCAAGCGACCATTCTCAACCTCACCGTACAGACAAGGGATGACTTCAGTTAGGAAGTTCATGAAATCTGGCTCCATAAGTAATGGCATTAGTTTGACTTTTTCTTCATCAGTTAAATCAGATAAGCTAGCATTTACACCAGTTGCAAGGGCAAGCTGTGTGTAAGCTGTGAGTGCTTTTTGGTTGTCATCAAAGAAGTTGCGACCTGTTCGCTGTTCATACATCTTGATAGCTGGTAAAGAGTAAAGAAAGCGCACTGTTTCAGTGTGCTCTCTTTCTTCACCATAACTATCAAACGCTGTGAATGATAGTTCTTTTTTAATCATTTTAGCCTCCTGACACGATGGCTGTTGTTCCTAAAGCTTCATTGATAAAATCAATCAATTTCGTTGGGGTACTTGAAGTGAACAATTTATCAAATTTAGCACGAATAACACCCTTGTCTGTATCACGCCATACAATTTCTGAAACAGGTTTTTTATCTGAATCTAGAATGAAATTGTTAGGTGACGCAGTACATGGAATTTCGATTTCTTTTGGTGTAGCAGAACTTTCATCTGCTGTAGTGCTGCCTTTTGGAGCTGATGCTTTTACATTGGTCCAGATGTGGAACTCCTCAACCTCAGAACCAAACTCATCTGTAACTGTTTCAGTATATCCCCAAATGAAATTCGCATTCACACCAGTATCGATGAGCGCTGGAGGAGTTGAAGTTGTCAGCTTTTTACCCAAGTGATCAACCATGAATTGTTTAGGAATTTGATAAGTCGTGATGGATCCCTCAGTTGATTTCTTACCTTGAAGACGAACGTGCTCCACATTGTCTGCGTAGTATGCCTTTGATTCTTGTGAAGTTTCAAAAGATGTTTTTCGCAATCCTGTAAATGGGTATGGTGTTTTTAGATCGAGTGCGCCAGATTCTGTTTTTGAAATCTTAGCAAAGAATCCCATGGCATTACCATGAGTAACCTCTCGTGTGTCATATTTATAAGTCATTGTGACTCCTTCCTTAATTTGGTCTGATTTTTATTGATTTCATATTATTGAGAAAGATTTCTTTATTTTTGAGATAAGCTGGTCTGATGTGTTCTTGAGGTGCTACAAATCCACCATTTTTTGTTGCGTGGCCATTTTCTAACAAGTGAGCAAGCGACTTTTCTTTCCCTTTGTTATATACTACAGCGATATCTTCAATGGTCTCGTGAGTCCATCCTTTTTCATATACTCCGTTTCTTCTAGGACTTCCGTCTCTAATATCTCCAGCGGTGCTTTTTCCTGCTTTTTCTATGATTTCTAAAACCTGATTCTGTATATCGATTTTTAATGTTTTCACATTAACGCTACCACTTCCCACTTGTGAATACCTCGATTCTGTAGGTTGTAAGTAAGTAATCTGTATCAGGCTGTTTTAGATTCAACTGACTAGGTTCACACATAAAATTAGACAACATCAATTCCTCAATGCTGTCTAGTTTCTTCTTGTGATAGTGACTGATTTGAATAGTCACTTTTCTCATGTGTACTGTGTCATCAGCAGTAATACTACTACCAGGAGTTAAACGATAGTAAAGAATAACGTTGTCAGGAGAGGACTTTTCCTCACGTTCCATATAGAACACTTTTGATTTTAAAGTGTTTTTTTCTAGGATTTCTTGAATTTCTTGCCTGGTGAAAAACTTCTTAGCCATTATTTCAATTCTCCTAATTCAATTATCGTGTAGTGGGCATCATCAGATTCAGTTCCAACATTTACCTTGTACTCTTTCCCTTTGTACTTCACGTAGTCTAAGGAATCTGTCACATAGTTAGAACGTATCCGAAATCTTGCTGTCAAAACTTGACCATCTGCCAAAGCTTTATCAAGCCTACGTTGGTAGATTTTCTCTTTTTCAGCTTTGACTTTCTTTTCTACAACTTGTTTTTCAAAAACACCTTTTTCGACCTCTGTACGCTTATCGTAACAAAGGATGATTGATACTCTAGATGATTTCATGATTAAACTCCGTAAATAGCTTTTAATTGATAGAGAATATTTGTCAATTCTTCATCAATCCAGCTCATTGTTGTTGAGTTTCCTGTCATCAAGGATTTATCAAATCTCTGAACACATCTCAAATGTAACCAATCTAAAATTATTTCTTTATCATCCTCTTCAATCTCATCCCATTCTGTCAATTCGCTTTCTTTATCGATGCGAGTGATAGGAATGTTGTTTCTCGTTAGATATGAAATCCCACTATTTATGTAGCTTAAAAGTTGAGTGTCGAAGATTTCTTCTTCGACATCAACTTCAACCATTTCTTTAATTTGATTAAGGATTGTCATTTTAGACTCCCCTTTCTATTTAAAATCAACCTTTTGTGAATTTCACAGCTGATTTGTACTGACCAAGTCGGCCACCAAGCACGCTAGCAAGTTCGATATGACGGCGATTCATCGTTACATCATAATCTTCAAAGCGATCAGCAGAGACATCATCACCAATCATCTTATAAGCCTTGTCAGCAAATGCGATAATTGGGTTAGTCGCATCTTCCATCCAGTCATAGACATATACTTGGTAACCAGCAATGACATTCCCTGTTTGTGAAATTGGTGCGAATGGTTGTGGATCAATGTAGCGTTTTTCACCATCCTTAACCATTTTAAGTTTACGAGCAATAGTTTTTGAAGTTACCAAAATTGGAGTTGTATTTGCAGCAAGTTTATCAATCCCTTTGACGAGGGTTTCTAAAACAGTACTGTCAAATTCCCCGTCAACACTGATTTCTTGTGTATCAAATAGTTGAGTAAGTGTTTCTTCTGCAATAGATTTAATTTCAGTGATTTTGTCATCATCATCACTATTTTTACCATCGCCGATAACAACAGCACGTTCAACTGCACGGATAAAGCCTTGGGCTAATTCATTCATCACATAGTTGAAGTAAGCACCTGTTGTATCCTTCTTCAAGTCAGCATACTCAAAACTGTACTTGATGTAGACAGCTGCAGAGTTGATTGTATAATCGATAAATACAAAAGATTCATCTTTCTTTGTTTTGCCATTCTGATGGCCTTTAGCTTTTGCTTGTTGCGTTTGAAGTGCAACACGTACTGCATAACGAGGATCTTTGGTTACATGGTTCAGGATACCATCGTAATCATTAAATGCATTTTGGATTGCAATCAATACTGGTTCAGGTAAGATTTTGTTAACATCAGTTACACCTTTTTCAGCCAGATTTGCTTCCCACGCTTTGCGGGCACTGTTTGAGCTTCCTTCGTTATCCATGAGGATTCGAGCGAAATCAAGTGCAGCTTCTTTTGTTTTTAAGTATTCCATTTGTGTCTTGCCTTTCTGTACTTCCTTGATAGATTTAGCAGCTTTATTGAGATTGTCTTCTTTTTCTTCAATCTCAACATCTAACTTAGAAATTTTGTTTTTGAGTTCCTCTGCTTTGGATACCAATTCTTCTGCATCTGATTTCAACTGTGCAAGTTCTTCTTCTCCAATAGTTGCTGACTTCAATTTCTCTTCGATTGAAGCTTTTTTTAATTTGACCTCAGATAACTCATCTGCATGTTTTTGTCGTTCTTCCATCAATTCGACTAGTGTTTTCATTTTTTGCTCCTTTTTTAAATTGTTGCAAGTTTACTCATGATATCTTGCTTCATGTTCGCCTGAGCGATTCGCTTGTCAACCATAGACATATCAAATCCCTTAATATTATCAACGGTTGCTTGAGGATTGGCTGGCACGGTCACGACAGATATTTCAAAGATTTCAACTTCTTTAAAAATCCATCCACCGTAAGGTTGCTTAGAGTCAACTGGCTCATAATCATTAATAAAAAACCCAATGCTCAGACTATCCAGTGCCCCCATCTTCATGAGGTCATAGGTTTTCTTAGCTTCTGGATCGCTTAGGTTGAATGTTGACCGTGTTCGCAGACCTTTTTCATCTACCGACAGCTCATGCTTACCGATGACACGATTGCGGTCGTGATTTAAGCACATAGGGACGACGGCCTTAGTTTTCAGGGTATTGTCAAAACACCCCTTGGCCATCACATCGCCATCTCTATCGGTATTGCCATAGGTGGAGGCATAAGCCTCAAAGTGAAAGTCAGCTGACTCTTCCTCAACTGACTTGACGACAAAGGTTTTTAACTTTTCCATAGCCTACCTCCTTTCTTAAAATTTCTGCCAACCGCCCACCCTATTTTTAATTACTTTCGCTCGGCTCGATACGGACTGCATTTAGATTGGTTTCGAATACTTCTCCACCTTCATATCCTGGAAGCCCTAGATAGGTTTCGCGGAATTCATTTGAATTCATCAAACCTGCGTATTTAGATTTAAATCCACCTTCTACTAGATCCTTGAATGAAATCATGTCAGCCATATCAAAGAAGACCAAGAGCTTGTTTCCTTGTGTCCTTGCCGTCTTCGTGAAATATTTTCTATTAATTTCTTCAGAGAATACACGTTGATATAATTTCATAACGCTAGAATAGTAAGCTCTGTATTGTTCTTCTGTGTAGTCACAAGTAAACAATTTTTCATTAATCCCATGAGCATGATAAAGTTGAGATTTCAGAAACTCCATTTCTTCTTTAGAAGCGGTTGAGTAATCTTTGTTTAATTCCATAAACTCTTCACCTTGCTCGAGATAGGCAATGCCACCATTTTCAGCAAGTTCCATCATGCTATCAACTCGACTCTTAGCTTGTTTCTTCAAATGTTCATCTGCTGCTTTAGTTGGTAGTTTTAAGAATCCTCTCAACTTTGAATTCCCTCTGCCTAACTTCTCGGTTAACGCATCAAGGTTGATATCAATTAATTCTGTGATTTGGTTTAGTTGACTTGTCACGTTTAATTTAGGATTCTCAAAAACCCAAACATCGCTAAGAGGTAGCTCAATCTCTACATCATCAATCATGATTTCAACTCTCTCTGCAGTCCATGATATGGTTTTCTTAGCAAGCCAAATTTCAATCAGTCGACCATTCTCCCAACGTGGAACAACGACTGCAACACCATCTTTCAGCATAGCTCTTGTTACATTTGCCCAAAATACAACTGGTATTTCAAGAGGATTTGGAGAGAAAGATAAAACATTTGCAAGATCACTATTTTCAAACCACTCCATCTTATCAACTCCTGTCGGATTTCGAGTGATTCTCACATGCTTAAATCGAACTTGTGCAGTATCTGTTGAAATCTTATTGTAGATATTGTCTAAGTAAATCGAATTTCTTCTCCAATAATTCAAATTTCTTTGTAAATAGGTCCTTGTGGATTTTCTATTACTTGGTTTGAAAATCCTAGCAAAAACCTCTCTTAGATTATTTATATATTTGTTCATTCTTCACCTCAATCAAAATAATAACTCAAGTCTTCCTTGAAATTTTCGTAGCAAATAAACGCATCTAACTGACTAGCAAATACGTCAATCTTTTCTTTTGCCTTTTCTTTATTTGGAAATACATTGTTATTCGCATCGATTTTGACACGAACATTTGCATGGTTCCAAGTTGCCACAGGATCGTCAAAGATGATTTTCCCCATCTTAGCTTTTTCTTTATACACTTTTAAAGGATTGGATAAGCTCTTGACCGTTTGTGGAATGTCGTGACATATATCTCCGTAGTAGTCATTAATTAAGCGAATAAGCTCTTTTGCATTCCAGCGGTCATATCCGACTGCAACTGGTAAGATTCTATTCTCGCTCATAAACTGCCTTAACTCTTCAAAAATATAGGCTTGGTCATTGTAGTCCAACTCATGAACATGAAGCTGTCCACTAAGCTCCCACTCAGCGTATTTGTCCCTTAGTTCTTTTGGAAGTCCTTCAATCGTATGACGTGGCATGAATTTCTTGTTCAAATACTGACGCTCTTCGCCACGCACCACCATAAATGAGACCGAACAAATGTCATTGACATCCGACAAGTCAACACCAAGTACACAGCGAGCACTCCGTTCCTCATTTCCGACAAACAAACTCTTATCAAACTTATCTGACCAACCCTTACACTCTTCATTACTGAAGTAAGCAAGATAGTTATTAACAGGGAGATTAAATGTTTTAGCCATCAGCTCAGCCTGTTGTGCTGGATCATTCTTGCTCATTTCAATATCCTTGGCAATCGTCTCCTTCTCAGTCGTTATACCAAGTAAAGGCATAGCTTTCTGCCACATATCTGGATTGTGAATTTCAGAAACATCATCCAGCTGATAAATCCAAGGCATGACCGAATCATTGACAATCTTTTCATCAAGAATATCTACCCAAATGTTGTAATACTTATCAAAAAGCTTGTCTCGTTTCGTCCCATTGGTGGAGATATACCAGGTTATCCAATTTTTTCGCTTACGACTAGAACCATCATTCACAACCTTGATAAAGTCATCATCATAAGTGTGCACTTCATCAAAAATATTGTAGTGAGCATTAGTACCATCAAGGCTTTCATAGTCGGAAGTCTTGATTGACATAAGACTATTAGTTGTCTCGTACAAGATACCTTGTTTAGTTGACCGTAGTATGTCAGCCTCACGCATATAGTGTAGTAAGCTCTCTTCGTTCGACAGCATAGCTCTAGAAGCATTAAACAGATAGCCAGCCTGTTCACGACTATAAGCTAGAAGCTGAATATCAGCTCCCCACTCACCGTCAATAATCTGCCCAACCTCACCAATAGCAGAACCAAGGGTGGTTTTTCCTGTACCACGAGGTACAATAATAGGCACCTCATGAATGAGACGCCTTTCTTCAAAATCTTTATATTCTTCAAGTGTATCGGGATTTGTTTTTGTAACTTCAACTGTATGATAAAAACCCCACGTTGTTTCTAGCCAGACCTTTTGAGGCAAAGCCAAGCGTAACTTTCCAGCAAGACCTTTAGTGTTGCTGCACTCTTCCTCAATGAACTCAATCCGTTTGTCAGCTTCCTCTTGTTTAAAGATGTATTGCTCCTTGTACCTCTCTACTCGTTTAATCGACTTCATCGTAAGTTCACAAACACGAATCTTCCCTGAGTAGATCAGCTGAGCATATTTATCAAAATATCTCATCTCAACCATATCGAGCCAACTTCTCCTGGATTATTTCTTTGAGGCTATCACTCTGTGGACTTTGCTTTTCAATCGTTGACATAATCTGCATGTTTAGCTTTTGATACTTTTCCATTCCATCAAGTAAATACTTATCAGGTAGCTCACCGTCATTGATGACTTTATTGATTTCAAGCTGGAAGTTTTCAATCACTTTTTGATTATGATTGTATTGAGTTTTTAAATTTTTCAAACCTACTGAATCATTGTCATTGATTTCAAGCATTTTTTCTTTTGGAATCAACTTGAAAGTCTTACGAGATAGTTCAACACGTTCTTCTCTTGTATACTTTTGCCGTTGATTTGCCAGCTTTTCTAACTCTTTGAACTGACTTTTTGTGATATTCGACCGAGTTTCTTCAAATATGCCTAGCTTTTTTCGATACCTGGTGAGGGTAGCACGACTTATTCCTAGCTTTTCTAAAACTTCATTGATTTTCAAAATCATGCTCCTTTCTTGTATCAATTTTCGTCATTTTTGGGGGAGAGGTATATAAGAGGATTGACACCGTTATTATTTTGGGTGTGTGAAAATTTTAAATAGGGGGGATCTGATAAAAATCAAAAATCCAAAAAATAAAAAAATCAAAATAAATTAATATTCCGATTTTCTAAATTTAAATTTATTTTACTTTGAAATGTTTTTGTATTATGACACTCGAGACAAAGTAATTGCAGATTATCTTCGTTGAGAGTAATAGACTCATCTTGATAATTAGTTTCATCAATCTCTATAATGTGGTCAACAATGCTCTTGCCATGAATTAAACGTCCACACATATCGCATCGCATTCTTTTATGATATCTGACTTTATTTCTTAAAGTTCTCCATGGCTTGGAGTTATAGAACCTAATCTGCCAAGCTCTGAACCAGCCTGAGTGTTTAGGATTTTTAAAATAAGCCATTGCCTACACCACTCCTTCAACTTCTGGATTTTCACATGATACAAATATATCAGATTCATTTTGTCAATTCTATATCTTTTTTTGACAAGATTTATTTTTGAGTTTTGAATTTATGTAAAATATCTCTGTTGAATTAGTTATATCTTATATTTTATCCAATTTTGTTTCACACTCAAAAACTAGCACGGACAATGCTTCAGGCCCTCTTCAAAATATAAACTAGAAAATTCCTCGTTATGGATAGTTGAGAAAATCAAAAAAATATTAGAGGCTAAAATTACTCATCTTAGTATCAAGTTCATCTTGCCTCACACAAATATAAATTAGTGTGACTGCTGGACTTGAATGATTGAATAGTGACATCAAGTCTGCAACGTTCTTGTACTTCTTGTAGTAATGATAGCCGAATGTTTTCCGCATAGTATGAGTACCAACATTATCAATGCCTAAGTCTTCAGCAGCTCTTTTAAGAAACCAGTAAACCGTCTTATAGCTAAGTGCCTTGTTCTTTCCAACACGACTCTGAAATAGATACTCATGTAGTTCTTTATCTTTGACAAATTCCCTCAATTCATTCTTGAGTGGTCTTGTCATTTTGATGCTCTTATATTTCCCCGTTTTCTGTTCTCTAACTTTAATGTGCCAGCCTTGAACATCTTTAACCTTTAGTTTGAGAATATCGCCAACACGAAAACCTGTATTGATTCCCAAAAGAAATAACATATAATACTTTTCATTCCAAGATGATAGATAGTCCTTCATGGCTTGGATATCATCCTTGTCTCTTAATGGTTCAACAATATTCATAGTTTTGCTCCTTTCACAAAAAAATAAAGCACTAAGATTTTCTTAGTGCTTTGGATAGTATCAATCTATCATATTCATTTTGTCAATGCTATACATTTTTTTGACAAGTTACATGAACAATAACTTTGAAAGTGTATCAAGAATAACTTCACGTCTTCTGTAAATCTGCTTGCTATGCCTATACAAGTACCCAGTTTCGCCGTTTTCCATAATGTGCCAGACTTGAATCCAGTCGTATCCAGTATGTTCTCCCCAACGAAGATAAAAGATTTTTTTGTCATCTGGTTCTAGATTTTCTAGTAATTGGGAGATAGCATTTTGGAGATTTTCTAGTCTTAAAATCATAGGATCGCTTGCATAAGCAACCACTAGATTCTCCGACCTGTTGACGAATGTTCCGCTTCCACTTGCACCAGTATCATCAATACCAGGAACAGTGAGATGTTTCACTTTGTACAATCGTTCTAGTTCATGCCTTCGTTGACCGATAAGTTTGTCAATCTTCAAGTACTTATCGTCGAGTTCAAACTCAAGATAATCCCTTCGTGCTTTTGTTAAGTTCTTTTTGACCAAACCTTACCTCCCATGTATCTTTTACTTTTAACCCACTTGATAAGCTTGCCATCGTTATTATTGTTAAAATAATCTGGCAATCTTGCTGTTGGACTTTCTTTGTAGACCACTTTTTCAACGACCTGGACTCCAGGCATCATTTCATCATCTATCCATCCAACAAGCCACGCAGGGTTTACATCATAGGTTTTAGCAATCATTTCAATTTGCTTAATCGACGGATATCCACCCCGTTCGTACAAATGAATTGTATTTTGAGAAACACCTGTCTCTTTCGCCATCTGACAGACGGAAAGACACAAGTCCTCTCTAAGTTCTTTCAATCTCAGTTTCATCTTGCTCTCCACTTTCTAGTATTAGCTTTTATGAACTCAGCCTGCTCTTGCATCTGCTTCCATTCATAATCCATGATGATTTCAAGTTGATTGTTACAAAGACCTTTTAAGAAATCATTTTGAGCTTCTAGTTTCTCAATATCTTTATAGGCCCTTTTATACAGTTCATCTTCCAGAAATCTAATGCGCTCTGCCATTGCTTCCTGAATGATGATGTAAGTTGGTTTCTTGTACTTTGTCATTACAATCTTACCTCATCTCCTATTTTTAGAGATTCATAGTTTGTTTTAGTAACTACGAACACTCCGTAATTTTGTACTGTGATAGTGTACATGTCGCCAATCTTCTCCCTTTGTAAGACTCTGCCTTTGATTTCTGCGCCTTGATTGTCAGCTTTATAGACGACAATCGGACGCTTTGCTTCTAGTTTTTTAATGTGGATACTCTGCCAAATATTTAATCCAGCAGACAATAAAATCCAGATTGCGATAAAACGTTTCATTCTGTGTCCTCTCTTCCATCTCTTACTTTTTTCAAATAATATTTATATATTTCATTGTCGGTATGTTCATTTACTAACTTTTCAAGTGCTTTATTGACTACTTCAGACACGCTTCCATAACTACCATATTCTTTAATGGCTTCGACGTGGTCATATAGATCTTGTGTAATCGTTGCTTGTATCTTTCTAGGCATCACTCAACCTCATTTCCTCTCATGAATTTTGGCATGTTGCCAGAGTATTCCTCGTATAACCAATACTTTCTACAACATTCATCGTAATCATAAGTTTTTTTAATTTTTAATTTTTGTTTGAGCGTTTTTTTATACTTTTTCGGGCATGGAATGGAAAAACTTTCATCATGGACAGAAAACCAAGCTACAAAAAATCGATAAGAATATTTGTAGTGTTTTCTTTTTTGTCTAAGATTCATCACTCTACCTCCTCGCTCTTAATTTCTACATAAAGTAAGTTCATATCAAAACCACTCTCGATAAATCTGTGTGTGAGTTCTTTGTTAATTCCATTTCCTAAGTGATTATAAACCACATGCACATTGATATCTGAACCTAAATATTTTCTCAAACGATCGCGATTATCCACATAAAAGTCGATATTTCGTTTTCGTTGTTGATAAGGCTCGCCTTTATCTATATCTCTAGTACACCACATTAGTACCTTTGAAATGACATCATTCTTTGTCAAACAATCTCTTAAAGAAAAGTATGTGTTTGTTTTTGGGATGAGAATAAGTTCTAATTGTCTGTTTATAAATGAGTCAGGAAAATAACTCATAAGCTTTTTCAATTCTTCAAAGACTTCATTATTCATCGCTCAACCTCCTCCACTTCAAATAGTGGACTATTAAACACTTCACCAAAACCAGAATATTCCAGTTCCTTTCGTGTAAATTTTTCGTTGTTTTTCCCATTGTTAAAAAAGTGGAATCCAGTTTCTGTTTGATTTAGATAATCATCTGTATTTTTTAACTTGACTTTGTATTTTGGCTCTTTCTCAGCCTCATAGTCAGTCAACCACGCTCGAGCGAAAAGTTCTTGGTTGTTTTTGTCATTAAGCCATTTCTTCACGAATTCGCTTTTTTTAGCGTAGAGATGGATTGTGTTACTATCTAGTGCATCACGCAAACTAAAATCTTTTAAAAGTTGGCATTCGAAAATCCAGTCATCCATAAAATTAGGTAGAAGCACTTTATTCAATTCTTGCCGAATCTTATCAGCATCTTTCAATTGATTGCCAACCCACGCTCCCTCAAGTTTGCCTTGCTCGTAACCACTACGGTATTTCATCGAACCGTAGTCGTCCCCTAATTCTTTTAGAATGTCATTAAGCCATCTGGTTTGAGTTGTTGGATCAAACCCTCTAATTCGACGAACGACATCTTTTAATTTGAACGGCAACGGTTCTGGCTCGTCCAAAGACCGTAAGTCTTTCAAAACTAAATCAACCGAGGTCATTTTTTTCTTGCTAGCTTTAAATTTTTCATATCGTTCAATTAGTCCCTGTATGTTCATTCTCAAACTCCTTGCTTTCAATTTTTCTAATATCAACAACGTCTTCAAGATGTTCTCTTGAACACCACTTGTTTTTTATACACTCTCTAATGAAATTGTTTTTATAAAAACAATGTTCTATGTAAGCAATTGGAAATAATAAGGCAATAAATGGCGCACACACAAGTAGAGACAAATAAATTGCTACTCTTCCAAATTTTGAATCAGCAATATACTCGTAAAACTCAATAGGCCCGTTTATTTTTCGCAAGTGCCTGATAAAAATAATATAATTTTTTCTTTTCATCCTTCACACCTCCTACGCTGATTTTTGTACTAATTTCGTTTGTTTCATCCATTCCTTGGCTATGTCCCAGACTTCAGCTGGTACATCTTGGTTATACTTGCCACGAAATTGGGCTATCTTCCCCTGCCTTACTTCGAGTGTGTAAAGAGGTTTTTTAGGTTGATTTGACAGGCGGACAAACACTATTAAGGTATTACCTTTAAAATGCTTATCTGTGTATGAGCTTACGCAATGATGTAGTTTCTTGCCCTCATAGATCAGCTCAGCCACTTTTCTAGGAACATGAAATGCGTATCCATTGATTGTCTTATCCATTCCTTCTCTAAGTTTAAACTCAGCTTCAAGTTGCTTGCGTTTCTTCTTATCTTCCAGTTTTTGTTTTTCTTCGACGAATTGATTGTATAATCCGACTGTGTGATTATGCATGGCTGTGAAATCCTTTGGCACAAGCATAGCATCACCTTCAGGCTCAATGCCCATTTCTCGTAGCATCTTGAGATAGTCAAGGTATTCATTGAAGTCAATATGATTCTTGATAACCCAATTCTGAAACTTATTGATCCCGATACCTTTCGGTATATGCTTGATATCGTGGTAAGTCAGATAAGACTCAATGCCAGGCACTAGTTGGCCGTTCCGTTCTTTTAATCGACGGCTCAACTCAAATTCATTAAAACTACGATTTGAATTCTTGAAAAATTGTTTATTCTTCTGAAGCCATCTGCGATTCAAGGTTCGCATATCTACGTTTTTGGTGAATCCAGTGTAACCTGGATTCATGATTTCGTTGGCCAATTTGTAAGCATGAATTTTCTGAGCAAATTCAATTTCAAACTTATATTTGTAAAGCCGTTCAATTTCCCAGTAGCAAATATTCCCGAACTTCAAATATTTGAGTTCAGATACCTTTTTAAGTTTTTCAACCCAGTTGTTTGGATAGAATTTATTACCTGTATAATATCCTCCTCTAAAGAAATTAGCGAAAAGATACGGATAAAATTGTCCGTTGTAATCTTGGCCAATCTTCACATGTTTGTCATTTTCAAATCGCTCCAAATTTGTAAATTGCCAATCGATAAACTGTTTTCCTTCAACCAACTTCGACCTAAATTCATAAGATTGGATCTCAATGCGCTTCGAGGTACTGAGAATGATAGAGAAAAAGTAAGTCTTGTCATAAAAAGTGAGCCGTGACGACTTTGTCAGTCGCTTTTCAATACAATGACCAAGGTTCAAATCTGAAGCGATTATAGTCTTGTCCTTATTGGTCCATTTGTACGTTGTGATTTGCGAATAGCACCAGCTCCAGAAGTTTGCAGGTGGTTTCAATCGTCTATCGGCTTCTCGCTTGCATTGTTCATGTTTCATTCATCCAAGAAATCGAAAATGCTCATTTGCTTTTCGACTACTCCTTTCTCTTTCTTAATTTTAGGTTTCATGATGATATCATCATCTGGACCAGCGCCTTTCCTAATTTTGGCGACATCAACCTTTTCTTCAGGAGAAGCCTGAGATTTGTCTTCCTTTTTCTTCTTGACGGGCTCAACAGGCACCTGCTGGATGTTAGATACTTGTGAATTTGAGATAAAGTACTCTCTAACCCATCTGAAGACAGTAACATCATCGATACAAGCGACTCCGTTTTCAGCAAATTTACGAGCTTTTTCTTTAGCATGGCTTAAAGCACACTTCAGAGAGTATCGCTCTTTTAAGATTCCTTTAAATAATTCCTCATCCTCCTGATCGCATATCCAGTTATGAACACGGTCAAGTGCGGTATCATGTGGTTGATTTAATTCCTCCAGCAACTTAGCCAGAGCTTTTTCTTTAATGTCATTCATATTATTTTCCAAAAAATACGACTGCCTCTGTGTGTGAGTTTGGCTAAATACGGGCAGTCGCTCGTCCAGGTCACACGACCGATTGACGCATATTCTAGCTCGCTTTTAACGTGGTTCTCGGCACGTTGATTTTGTCGCTAAGTAATAGCAATCTACAGCACCATAATCAAAACGTACATCGTCTTTTCCGATATATTTTTTAAATCTTGGTCTGGTAATGCCTGAGAAAGCCCATTGATGGTCTTTCATCCGTTCGATAAGATCATCCACATTGTTAAAACTTCCAAGGAAAAACTTGCGGTGCCCATTGTAGATGAAATAGAGTTTTAATAACAAGAGACACCGCCTTTCTAGAAATAATCTTTCCTTTTGTTTTTCAAGTCATTAAATACCATCAGATGATCATTGTCTACACCTTTCATCAACCGACTCATAAACGGCCGACCGTAGCGTTTCTGAATTTCTTGTGCAGTCAGATTAGTCGTGATAACCGTATTAGCCCTTTTGTTGAGAATATTGTAAAGAATACTAAAGGACCACTCACTGTCCTTCTCCATACCAAGATCATCCAAAACCAAGAACTTAGCACTAGAGATTTTATTGACCAGGAACTCTTCCTGACTAAAGTCCGCCTTGATTTTCATTAACAAGTCAGTGACATTGATAAAAATAGCAATTTCTTTTGTAGTTTCTGATAAGGCTTTCATAATGGCAAAAGCAAGATGGCTTTTACCCGTTCCAGCTTCGCCTTGAAAAACAACATTGTTTCTCGCTCCACCAGCCCACTCTCTACAAATTTTTTTGGCAAACTTCAACTTTTCAGCTTCTTTTTCAGTCGGTGTGTCAAAGTTATCAAGAGTAGCATTTTTCAGTACATCATCATAGAGAGAGAATCTCTCAAGATAGAACTTCCGCTCTCGTTCATGCTCAGCATCAGCCAACTCATTGACCTTTATTTGATTCTCTGCATGGATCCGTTCCGATTCACATAAGCGACAAAGGACATCATTTGTCCGGAGGATTTTGATCAAGGGAATCCCATGCTTTTCGCAAATTTCAGCCTGTTGTTCAGTATTTCTATGGTAAGATAAGGCCATCTCCTCGAGTGCATCAGTTACCATGATACCTTACCCCCACAAGCTTTCCAGCTAGCCATATCTGACAAGCAAGCAGTAACGGTAGAAAGAGGTTGTTTTATAAGCAAAGATTTCTTTTCGTCGCTGATCGGATAAAAGTCATCTTCAAATTGCTCAATAAGTTCTAAAATCCCCATTCGTCCTTAGCCCCCTGTTCTGATTTTTTTTCATTTTGTTGTCTTCCTTGAAGATGGGAGTTCTTGCTATCTTTATATTTTTGGTCATTATCATCTACCTGTTCAATAGTTGTAAAACCTTTCTTTTTCCAATTTTCAAGAATCCCTCTCAGATACTTGAAACTAGGTTGATAAACCTCAGAAGTTATCTCCACTGCACGGTTCAACATATCAAAACTCATTCCATCAAGTCCCACATAATCCAACAACTGTTGATGTTGTTTATCGTTAATCCGAATACGGCTATGTTTCAAATTTTCAGATAAGCTGGAACTAACCATCGTCTTATTATTTTCTTTTTCTATCTCTGTATCTATATCTTTCTCTATATCTATATCTCCGTTACGCTTTGTTACATTGTTGTTACATTGTAACGCCAATTGATTCTCTCGAAACTTGCGAACCCTTCTGGCGCTTGCGGTTTCACTACCTACCATCTCAGGAACTTGCTCTAAAAAATAATCGCGGTCAGAGCTTCTAGTCAATAACCCTTTACTTTCCAAGAAAATCAAAGTAATTTTAATATCTTCGACATTCTCATCAATGACAAGAGCGATTTCTTCAGCTAGATTGTCAGCAAGTCCATCATAGTAGATGTGCCCGCCGTCTTCTAGGCTAATCAACATCATTTTGAGATAGATGATAGTATGCGTATCGCCACCTGCAATCTTACGAAGTAGTTTCATTTCTTTAGACTTGAAAAAATCCTGAGCTAGTTGAATCCAGTAGTATCGCTTGTTTTTAACTACCATTGATACCCTCCGTTTTAATCCACAAATGTTTCTTTTCGTGTCACGGGATCAATATCCACACGGCGACCTGTTTTAAAGTCGATAAACCCTTTTTCAACTTGCGGCGCTTGAAATTGAATCTTCTTTTTCTGTCTCATGGCCATTTTAAGCTTGATATTCAACATCAGCGATTCAATCAATACTACTGATACTAGTGTACCTACTGCGATAATTTGTAAATTGTTCATGTTTTTTATCCTCTTTTTGTGCTATAATATAGTCAAATAATTTTGCTAAGACCTTGTCCAGAAGCCTTTTAGTAAAGTTATTATATTTGATTAGAGAGCCATTCTTTGATGGCTCTTTTTGACCATTTCTTACCAGGTAATTCCTTTGGAAATCCCTTTAAGTAACGATAGTTGAGTGAAAATGTATCATAGTTGATGCCTAGAAAATCGCAGGTAGTGCTCACATCCATCAACTCTGGATAGTGATCACTATCTTTTTCTATTTCGACCAATCTTGTTAGTGTGTCCTTGATAATCGATTTAATCCAGTCAGATAGTGAAACTAGAACATTGTCCATCTTCTTCCCCTTTCTAGACTTCGTCAAATGAATTCAATTTCATGATTTTCATCTTGGTATTTGTGCTTGGCTCCCACGTCATCCAGTAGGCCAAGGCTGCATCTGCGAATTTTTTCGGTAGCAAGTCATAGCGACTAATGTTGAAGTGGTCTTTAAAGTCAATCTCAGCTTGTCTAAATACTGATTGAGCAAAAATCTTATCCGCATAAGCTGGACTATCAATACCACCAAGGCAAGCCACAACCCGAGCCTTGCGCTTCTTCAGTAGCGACTGAGCATAGCTTGGGTGAATCGGTTGCTCACTCTTGAGGTAGTCAATATCTTCCAACATAGTCGCCTGCTGTTCACGCAACTTCTTCTGACCAGTAAACAGAGCGATGAAAGCATCTTCATCCAAGTCCTCTCGGATAAATCCGCCTTGTTTTCTAATAGCTGGCAAGACCTCTGATGTCACCCAACGCTTGAACTCTTTTGCTTGAGGCAATTTGCTGGATAAAATGAGAGAGTAGAGACCAGATTCATTGATGATCAACATATCCTGTGTTCCACCACTAGTAGGGATGCCCTGTTTTAGGGCGTCCTCTTCATCAACATGAAGAGCAATCGCATTTCTAGCCTTGCTGTATCCTAGGATGTCTGCGACATCTTTCCCGACGAACCAAGGCTCGCCATCAATTGTCAAAGTACGGACTTCCTGCCCGTGAAAATTAAAAATTTCGTTCATAGTATTCCTTTCTACGCTCTCTCCTTTTGCTATAATATAAGCAGAAAGGAGGTGAGAATATGAAACAATTCATCAAAGATTGTTTTGATGAAAGTGATGAGAATGATTCAATCACAATCACTTTCTCAAATGGTGATAAAATTGACTTTTTCCAAATATATGATGATTGCTCTGACACTGCGAATCATATAGTTCTTGTCGAAGTTAAAACAGATTTTCGACATCTAGTCAATCTTGATTATGTAGTACACATTCGTTCAAATGCGTAATCTTTCAGCACCTAATTGTCATGATTAGGTGTTTTTTGTTGCATAGCACGTTTTCTGATAGCTTTCCTCAAACAATCAGCTAGGTGAAGCATATCAGGAATACTCCATCCCTTGATGGAAGCAATAGCCCCTAAAGCTTCATAATAGGTTTCTGTATGTGCCAAAACATCGTCAACCATATTTTCAAAATGTTTCTCAATGATTTCTTTGATGAGATCGTTATTTTGTTTCTTTTCGTTCATATCCTACTCTCCTAACTCAACCCAAGTTTCGTCAATTCCTAAAACGTCGCAAACTCGGTTTTTTAATTTGTCGCTACCTTTACCATATTTCAATAATTCTGAAATGGTAGGTTTCTTCACTCCACAAGCACGAGCAAGGTGTGTTTGTGTCATTCCTTCTGAATTCAGTTTATCCTTAACTAACCGAATCCATTTTTTATGTTGTTGGCTCATCCCTGACCTCCTTTTTAAAAAATTATCTAAAAAGTTAGCGAACTGCTTGACAAATTCTAAAACTAGTTTTAGAATATAGACATAGAGAAAAGACCTACTAAAAGTAAGGTTCTACCTAGAAAACGGACGCCAATCAGTTTTTGTTAGGCTTTATTTTTTAGTTGTCTTGTTCGCTAACTCTTTAGCTTACGAATACTATTTTAAAACTAGTTTTAGAATTTGTCAAGGTTTTTTATAACTAATTTTAAAATATTTTTTCGTAATGCTTAGAAAGGTTGAAATATCAATGTTCTTAGCATTCGACAGAATTAAAGAATTGGCTGATAAACAGAAAATTTCTTTAAATATTTTAGAAGAAAAGTTAGGATATAGTACAAATTATCTTTATAGTCTAAAAAAAGGTAACCCAAAATCTGACAGACTACAAGAAATAGCCGATTATTTTGGTGTTAGTACAGACTACTTATTAGGTCGTACCGAAAATCCTAATCTTGCAGATAGTCAGAATGATCCTGCTGTAGATAATCTCACAAAACAAGCCATTGTCCTTTTTCGTAAGGAAACTGAAGGTCTTTCAGACTCTCAAAAAGAGCGATTTAATACAGCTCTTGAAGGGTTGATGAAAACAGCAAGACAACTAATTCAAGACGACTCTAATTGGAAGTAGGTGATTTATTGGAATACAATCCATTGACAAGGGAACAGTATTTTAAATATCACAACAAGGCTTATCAAATATTAAGCCAAATTGAGAAAGAAACTGAAAGTATTAGTTACCATGATGTTATTAAATATTTTGAACAACGTTATCCAATTTTATTTAATTTCATTGACTACGACGAGATGAAAGAATACTATCCAGAATTACAAGACTATCAACCTACTGATAAAGATATTAAGTATAGAGGGTTGGTTTCTAATCAAACAGTCACATATACTGATAGAGTATTATGTGAAAGTTGTGCTGGATTGACTATACCTGATCTAGACCTAGAACGGTATATCATCTATATCAATCAACACACTAATACTAAAGGGCGTGTTATTTTTACAATATTGCACGAACTTAGCCACATATACTGTCATCTTGCTAACGCTCAGCATCAGCCTATCTATATGTCGCTTATGAGTAAAAATGCTAGCGAAAAGTACCCAGAAGAGCTGATTCTAATAGAAAAAGAGGCTGACACAGTCGCCTCAATCTTATACTTAACAGATGAACGACTAAGGAAAGCACTCATTACAAGAGAATCCTTTGAGTCTATACAATATGAAACTAACATCAGTAAGCCAGCTCTACACAATAGACTGATGAATTACTTGATTTATAACTTACAATATGCTGAAAGCTATGCCCTCAAACTCGTCTTGAATTACAGACAAGGTGGAGAGCAGATATTCAATATTTTAAGATTACATAAGAATATTTAGGAGGTGTATATTATGGTTTTTTGGTTTTTGTTGGCTCTACTATCAGCTTTCTTTCTCTATAAAAATATCAAACAAGGGAAAAAGGCTTGGAAAATACTATCTGGATTATTTCTATCCATCTCTCTACTCTTTCTATTAATAAGTACAGTAGGAAATAACAACGAAAAGAAAAAAGAAGCAGCTTTAGAAGATTATTATTCTATTTATGAAAATTATATCAAAGATAGAGATAGTGATATAGTTGACATTAAGGTTGAGAAAAAATCTGAAGAAATCAGAATAATCTATCCCAAATCTATTAATACCCTTAGTAGCTCAGATATGACTGAAAAATTTAAAAAACCATTGGCTCACTTACAAGTGACCTTTGATTCATGGAAAAAAACATCTGATTATGATTTCAAAGAAACCTACTATCCTCGCTTAGCTTTCTATGATGAGGATGGGAATGTAATTGCTACAACTAGCACATTACAAGGAAAAATTTACTTAAAATAACAAAAAAAGCCCCACAATCGCCCTCGCCAAAGTTTGATTGTGAAGCTTATCCTGTATAAAAATCAGCCATTAAAAAGGCCTCTTTTCTATACCCTATTTTACACCATGAAAGGGGTGATGTCAATATTCTCAATGTTTAGACCTTGTCCAGAAGCTGATAAACAAGGAGAATACAATGAAATATAATAAAACAAAATACCCAAATATCTATTACTATGAAACTGCAAAAGGCAAACGTTATTACATCAGACGCTCTTTCTATTTTCATGGTAAAAAGAAAGAGATTACTAAAAGTGGTCTCACAACCCTTCCACAAGCTCGTGCAGCCTTGACAGAGATTGAGCAACAAATCCAAGACCAAGAACTAGGTATCAATACGAATCTAACGCTTGATCAGTATTGGGATATCTATTCTGAAAAGAGATTGTCAACAGGGCGCTGGAATGATACTTCTTACTACCTCAATGACAATCTCTACAAGAACCATATCAAGCCAAAGTTTGGTTCTGCCATGCTTAAAAATTTGGATAGAAATGAGTATGAACTCTTTATCGCTGAAAAGTTGCAGAACCATACTAGATACACTGTCCAAACCCTCAATTCCAGCTTCATGGCATTTCTGAATGATGCCGTTAAAAATGGGAATCTGCTCTCAAATCGCTTGAAAGGTGTTTTCATCGGCCAGAGTGATATCCCTGCTGCTAACAAGAAAGTGACTCTCAAAGAGTTCAAGACCTGGATAGCAAAGGCAGAAGAAATCATGTCAAAACAATTCTACGCTCTAACCTATCTGACCATTTTTGGGTTAAGAAGAGGAGAAGTCTTTGGATTGCGCCCAATGGACGTCACTCAGAACGACAGCGGACGGGCTATACTGCATCTTAGAGATAGTCGAAGCAACCAGACCTTAGAAGGGAAAGGAGGGCTTAAAACGAAGGATTCAGAGCGATATGTCTGCCTTGATGATATCGGAACGGACCTTATCTATTATCTGATAGCTGAAGCTTCTAAGATTAAGCGAAAGTTAGGGATTATCAAGGAACAGCACAAGGATTATATAACTATCAACGAGAAAGGTGGTCTCATCAATCCAAACCAGCTAAATAGAAACTTCAATCTAGTGAATGAAGCAACGGGATTGCATGTAACACCTCACATGATGCGCCACTTCTTCACGACTCAAAGCATTATTGCAGGGGTTCCGCTTGAACAATTAAGCCAGGCGCTGGGGCATACAAAGGTTTATATGACGGATCGTTATAACCAAGTTGAGGACGAACTTGCTGAAGCGACAACCGACCTATTTCTTAGTCATATTCGCTAAAAAGTCCCCGCCACAACCTCAAAAAGTCCCCGCCAATTCCCCGACCAAAATCCGAAAAATACCGTAAAATATCGGAAAATTATTTTTAGAATAGTCCCAAAAAGCCTGAAATAGAGCCAAAAAACTCCACCAGTCCCGGTGGAGTTAAGGGAGATTATTATGAAAAAGAAAAGTTTAGGATATTTGTTACAACAAGTTAGGAGGTCTTCTTGTAACTGTCTATAGTATACCCGACCTATCTTAAACAAATCTTAAAAATCTCTTAGGACCAAACACTTTCTAAAATATTTGTTTGTTCACGACCAGGACCTACTGAGAAAGTAGAAATACGAACGCCAACCAACTCGCTCACACGACGAACATAGTTACGCGCATTCTCAGGAAGATCTTCCAAATTACGAACTCCGGTGATGTCTTCTGACCAACCTGGCAACTCTTCATAGATAGGCTTGCAACGTTTCAATTGCTCAAGACTAGCTGGATAGTAATCAATACGTTGACCATCCAGATCATAAGCCACACAGATTTTCACTGTATCCAAACCACTCAAAACATCGATAGAGTTCAATGAAAGGTTAGTAATACCAGAAACACGACGACTATGACGCATCACAACTGAGTCAAACCAACCCACTCGACGTGGACGACCAGTTGTAGTACCATATTCATGACCGACTTCACGAATACGTTCTCCCACTTCATCAAACAACTCAGTTGGGAAAGGACCATCTCCCACACGACTCGTATAAGCCTTACATACACCTACAACCTTGTCAATCTTGCTTGGACCAACACCTGAACCAATTGTCACACCACCGGCTACAGGGTTTGATGACGTAACGAATGGATAAGTACCTTGGTCTATATCTAGCATAACACCTTGTGCACCTTCAAAAAGCACACGTTTACCGTTATCAAGTGCATCATTCAAAATGACAGATGTATCCGTCACATACTTCTTGATTTGTTGACCATATTCATAATATTCCTCAAAAATATCATCAAAAGCAATCGCTTTACTGTCATACAATTTTTCAAAAAGACGATTCTTTTCAGCAAGGTTACGTTCTAAACGCTCACGGAAAATATCTTTATCTAAAAGATCTGCGATACGAATCCCAACACGAGCAGCCTTGTCCATATAAGCTGGACCAATTCCCTTTATTGTAGTCCCAATCTTATTGTCGCCCTTAGCCTCTTCTTGCAAACGGTCTAACTCAATATGATAAGGCAAAATAACATGCGCGCGATCAGAAATACGCAAGTTATCAGTTGTCACACCCTCCTCATGAAGATAGCTCAACTCTTTTACAAGAGATTTAGGATTTACAACCATACCATTCCCAATAACAGAGATTTTTTCAGGAAAGAAAATACCAGATGGAATCAAGTGCAACTTAAATTTCTTACCATCAATCACAATCGTGTGACCTGCATTATCACCACCTTGGTAACGTGCAATCACCTCTGCATTCGCTGAAAGGAAGTCTGTAATCTTCCCTTTACCTTCATCACCCCATTGGGTACCTACAACAACAACTGAAGTCATAATCTTGTCTGAGCCCTCAGGCTCTTCCTTTCTCACATACATGGCAGGAATCTCACCCGCAATTATATCTTACAATTTATTATAAGAAAAAATCGCCTTTTTATCAAGAAGAAACAATAGAAAGATTTGCTATTTCCAACTATTAAAAAATAATTTAGAAAAATAACCAGCTATTTGTTATTATCTTTCCATAAAAAAGTAGATTTGTTCGGAAATTTAATCAAACTGTCTCAACAAGAAATAAAACCCCGATTCATTATCATCTTTTCAAGATACAAACGATAAGCAACACGATAATGGTAAACGATAAAATCCCTACGACACCCAATGCCATATCGAACTAAATAATAAATCAAAAATTTAAAATGAAAATGTTCCCATTCCCAATTATTATCAAAGAAAGTAGCATACTCTTCTTCGATACTGTCATAAAAATCAGTCATCTGATCATAAATACTTTGTAGCATAAGCATACACTCCTTTACTTTTTATGACCTTATTCTAACAAAAAATTATAAACAGTTATTAACAATTCCTGAATTGTACAAATACCAACCTCAACAAGATAAAAATAAGAAAAATTGACAGAATAGAATAAATACCTTATATCAAAAACAAACTATTAAATCCCTAAAAATAAATAAATTCCAAATGATTTACAAAATTATCCTACTCTGTTTCAATAGTAATAAATATTTCTCGAGAGTTCTTCAACGAACTTGAGTCAGAACTATGAAGTGATTGAATAGAAATGAAGTACCATAATAATTAAGAAAAAGACAAGGTTCTATAATATTTGTAGTGGTTAAATCCCCTGTGGATATTATGGAACCTATTTTAGGGTAGAAAAAAATTCCATAAGATTTATAATGAAAAGCCACCAAACCATCATTACAAAGAATCATATGGAACAATTACACTTTATCACAAAATTACTAGACCTTACAGATCCTAATTTCTAAATTATGGATATCATCAATAGGGGTACATACTAAGATTCCTTTTAAGTGCTATCATTGTTCTAAAATGATGGTAGCCGAGACCTATCTCGTCAAGAAAAATATCACTTGTCATTAGGTGCGAGACAGATTATTAATTACAAAACAAAAAGAGGTCGAAACCTCCTTTAATTAACTACTCCGCCAGTAGGACTCGAACCTACGACATCATGATTAACAGTCATGCGCTACTACCAACTGAGCTATGGCGGAATAAAGCTAAGCGACTTCCATATCTCACAGGGGGCAACCCCCAACTACTTCCGGCGTTCTAGGGCTTAACTTCTGTGTTCGGCATGGGTACAGGTGTATCTCCTAGGCTATCGTCACTTAACTCTGAGTAATACCTACTCAAAATTGAATATCTATTCAAATCAAGAAAACCATACGCTTTCATATTCTCAGTTACTTTGGATAAGTCCTCGAGCTATTAGTATTAGTCCGCTACATGTGTCGCCACACTTCCACTTCTAACC